>NZ_RZQT01000037.1:0-52175 GCF_003998485.1 Mesorhizobium sp. M7A.F.Ca.CA.001.04.2.1 | reverse complement strand
GGTGTGGAAATTGTGGAAGCCGCGGCGGCGGTAGTCGGGCAGGTTCCAGCGCGGCTGGTTGTCGAACAAGATGTCGAGGTCGGGATTGGCGATCGAGGGCAGCGTCATGTGGCGGGCCGTTTCAAGTTGGGGTTCGCTCGTGAGACTCACGCCTCGGCAATCATAACAATGGCGGCATGTTGCGGAGGGGCCGCTCACAACCGTTGCGCTTACTGCTGCGACGGACGTTTTTGCCGTCCAGGCTACCCTCCATGGATATCTCCGACTTGTGCCTGATGGCTTGTGTGGCAAATCCGGCGCATCCATGTAGAGGAAGCATCCGGGACCACGGCGTTCGTGCCCTGCAGACTCTGGTCTCAATTAAGTGACTACATCGTGATGATTTCGCCCCTGCTTCGAGATCCGTCCTAGGATCCATAATTTCTTAGTTTAGCAATTGTCCTAAAACCGGCTAATATCAAATCTTGGGTGGCCACCTCGAAACTGATATGAGCAACTGCTTGCATTTCCACCGGCCACGCCGACTGTCCGGTCAAAACAGGGTGCGCTCCACATGGAGGCTTGGGGAATGTCCTTAAGCACAAACCGGAGTTGTCACGTTGTTTGATTGTGGCTGCGTGAGGCGGCCCCTCGTCTCGGCGGCGGAAGCGGTCGCCTTTGCGAAGAAGGCGGGCCTGCCACTCGCCATCAAGGCCGCCTTCGGCTGCGGCGGGCACGAAGGTCGCGCGCTGACGTGAAGAGGTGGGCGAACTCTTCGATTCGGCTGTGCGCGAGGCAACGGAGGCCTTTGGCCGCGGTGAATGCTATGCTGAACGGTTCCTCGACAAGCCACGCCACATCGAGGCCCAGATCATCGCCGACGGCCACGGAAACACCGAGGTGCTGGGCACCCGGGACTGCTCGCTTCAGTGCCGCGACCTCGAAACTCGTGGAGCAAGCACCGGCGCCCTTCATCACCGTGGAGTAGCGTGCCAGCATCCACCGGGTTCTCCCTGTTCCACGGTGAGTGACCCACGGAACGGTTCAGAAAAAGGTGCAGTAGCATCTCAACCTCAAAGACCCCAATCAGAGAGGTTTTACATCTCTCTCGAGTGAACATCGTCCTCTGTACCGGGAGAGTTGGTGGTAGAGCGCCACCCAATCGAGACGGTTGGTTCAGGCGGCTGATTCACACATCCGGTGCTCGTCAATGCGACGGCCTAACCCGCGATATCTCACACTGTCTTCCGGCATATGTCTGTGCGCGGCATTTTTGCGGGCGCATGAGTTGCGCAAGGGCTGTCGCCGCGCGAAGCGGTCGTTGTGGTTCGGCGATATCCTTGTTGTTGACGGGAGGGGTGGATCGGGGCGCTCAGATGGCGGCTGCCGACAGTCTGGCGTAGGTCAGGGTCCACTCGCGCTGGAAGGGCAGGCCGAGTTCATGGCCAGCCTGATGCGGCGCCCGAGACGCTGACCAGGGCGCCGATCTTGAACAGTTTGAGGCGGATGGTGGCGCAGCTTGCCCTGGCGAGGCGGGTGTTGGCCAGGCCGATGCGGCGCAGCGCGCAGACCAGCACATAGGCCATCGAGGCGAACCAGAGCCTGAGCTGGCTGGCCCGCATGGTGGCGGCCGAGGTGCGGTCGGCGAACAGATCGAGCTGGCATTCCTTGATGCGGTTCTCCATCTCGCCACGGGCACAGTAGAGGTCTTCGTGCCGGCCAGGCCTCGGGATCGACCGAGGTGACGACGAAGCGCGGGTTGGCCTCACCTTGCGTCCACTCGGCCTTGGCCACGACCCGGCGCCGGCGGCTCCAGCTCTTGCGCGTGGTCCACAGGAAGTCCTTGAAGCGGCGGGCGGGCCGGCTGGTGAGGGAGCTCTCTGCTCTGGCTTGCTCCAGTTCAGCTCCGATGTGCCGGGCCAGCCCGACATTACGGGCCAGGCCGAACAGGTACTCGACGGCGTTCTGCTCGCACCAGTCCATCAGTTCCTCACGGGCGAAGCCGGTATCGGCGCGCAGCACGATGCGCAGCTTGGGCCAGCGCTGGCGCAACTGGCGCACGATGCGCGCGATCTCCTGAACCGAGCCGGCGGCGGCGGCGATGTTGGCGGGCCGCAGCTTGGCGCACAGCAAGTGATCGCCGCAGAAGACGTAGAGCGGCAGGTAGCAGTAATTGCCGTAATAGCCATGGAAGAAGCGGCCCCTCCTGATTGCCGTGCAGGGGATCGTCGGTGGCGTCCAGATCGCGCACGATCTCTTCGGGCGGGGCCGCGTGCGCGCCAAGGAACAAGTCACGAACAGCGCCTCGATCGCCGCCGGATCGTGGCTGATTTTGTGATCGCGCGAAGGTTGCGGCCGCGCATTTCTTGTGACGCCGCGCCTTGAGCTTGCCGCCCAGCACCGGATCATGGCGCAATTCGTCGTGGTCGCTGAGGTCTCCATAGCCGAGCGCCAGCGCGAAGATGCGCTGCCCGACCAGCGTCCTCACCGCATGCTCGACCGGATTGCGGGCATCCACGAAGCAGCGGGCAAAGCGGTCGACCAGTCCGATCGCCCGCTCCGTAGCCCCAGCAAAAAGCGCGCCGGCATCCGAGGTGATCGTCCTGCCGTCAAAACCGGCCACGACCGCTCGCTTTTCAACGGCTCCAAAATCAAACCGTTCTGCGCTACACTCTGTTTGCATCGGGGAGCACCTCTGCCTCGAGTAAGTCTTTGTAGCAGAAGCATTTTCCCTGATTCGGAGCCCCGATGCACCTCAACTCTGAGAGAGATCCGGGCTAAGCCCCAGTCTTGCGACCCCAGCAGTTGCAAAAAATTTCCGCCTTCACTTCGCCAGCCAGCACGCAGACAAGTGCTGTGGTCCTACTTCGATGGCCAGTGGCTCCTCTACTTTGCAGCGATCGAAGGTGAGAGGGCAACGCGAATGGAAGCGACAGCCCTTCGGCACGCGTGCGGCGCTCGGAACCTCGCCTTGCAGGGCCGGCAACTCGGCGCGACCAGCGTTAGCGCCAATCTGCGGTGTGGCGTTGCGCAAGGCGACGGTATACGGATGGCGGGGGCTGAATGTGATCTCGTCAGCGCTACCGATCTCGACCATTTTTCCAAGATACAACACGGCAATCCGGTCGGCGATCAACCAGGCAAGAGGCAGGTCGTGCGTGATGAACAGCAGCGCCATGTTGTACTTGTCGCGCAGGTCGACCAGTACCTGAAGGATCTGTGCGCGTATCGAGACATCGAGCATCGACACAGGTTCATCGGCAACGATGAGATCCGGCTTCACGGCAAGCGCTCCGGCAATCACGACCCGCTGACGCTGGCCGCCAGACAGCTCGTGCGGGAAGCGGGCGAAGAAATCGCCGGGAGGATTTAGCCCGGCGGACGCCAGAGCTTCGCTCACCCGGTCGGTGAGCTGGATGCTGTTTTCAACGAGCCGTAGCGACCGCAACGGCTCCGCCACGATATCGAACACGGTATGTCGCGGGTTGAGCGCCTGATAGGCGTCCTGGAAGATCATCTGCACGCGATGCCGGTAAGGACGCAGGGCCGAGGCGCCTCGCTCCGCGGTCATGTCGCGGCCTTCGAACAACAGCCTGCCGCCTGTCGGCTGGGCAAGCTTGGTGATGACGCGGCCCACCGTCGTCTTGCCGCTTCCCGATTCACCCACAAGGGCGATGATCTCCCCCCGTCCGATGTTGAGGTCGATCCCGTCTACCGCGCGCACGGCGCTGGCAGGTCGGCCCAGGACACGGTCGAACAGCCCGCCCTGGATAGGAAAATGGACCTGCAGGCTCTCAAGACGCAGGATATCGGCAGTGTCAGGCATGAGTTGCGACCTTGTCTTCTTGCGAGGACCGGTGAAGATGACAGGCGACGCGTCCCTGCCCGAACTTATCGATGCCAGGGACTTCGGTCGCGCAAACCGCCATAGCCGACGGGCAACGCGGATGGAAAGCGCAGCCCGAGGGTCGGTTCACCAGGTTAGGGGGATCACCCGGTATTGGCCGGATGAACTTTTTGCCGCTCGCCGGGTTCGGGATCGAGTCGATCAGCAGGCGGGTGTAGGGATGTTTGGGCTGAGCGAAGATCTCGGCGACAGTGCCGTCCTCGACGATGCGGCCCGCGTACATGATCATGACGCGATCACAACACTCAGCCACCACAGAAAGGTCGTGGGTGATCAAAATGAGGGCGAGATTCAGCTGCGATCGCAAGTCGGCCAGCAGTTTGAGGATCTGAGCCTGGGTAATGACATCCAGTGCGGTCGTGGGCTCATCGCCAATGATGATCGAGGGGCGACATGCGAGCGCCATCGCAATCATCACCCTTTGACGCATGCCGCCTGACAATTCGTGGGGATAGGCGGCCCCGCGATCGACCGGAATGCCGACAAGTTCAAGCAATTCCTTTGCTCGGGCGATTGCGTCAGCCCTCGGCATCCCGAGCTTCAGCATGCATGGCTCGGCTATTTGTTTGAGGATGCGGTGAACGGGATTGAGCGCATTCATCGCGCCCTGGAAGACAACGGACGTTTCGCTCCAGCGATGTGGCCGCATAGCGGCATCGTCATCGATCGGCACTCGATAGCCGCGATAACGCACCTCGCCGCTGCTGACCCGCGCGTTGGGTGATAGCAGACCCGCAATCGCCATGGCGGTCGTGGTTTTCCCGCTGCCCGATTCTCCGACGAGGCCAATGGCCTCTCCGGCCTGGAGCGCGAAGCTAACTCTGTCGATCGCACGCGACGAAACGCCCTTAAGACCATAGTCGACCGAAAGCCCCTCGACTTCTAGAAGCGGAGCCTTGTCGTGGGAGGAGTTTGTCATGGAACAACCCTCCGCCGTGGATTGAAAGTGTCGTCGAGGGCGTTACCAACCAGAACGAAGCTAAGGGAAACCATTAGGACGCACACTCCGGGGGCACCGAGATACCACCAGGCTCCGGCGCTAGCGGCTCCAGCGCGTTGAGCGAGCGACAGCAAAGTGCCCCACGAAGGCTGCAACGGATCGCCAAGCCCAAGGAACGAGAGCGATGTCTCGACATAGATTGCCCCGGCTACGACCAGCGCACCGTTCGCTGCGATTTGCGGCACGAGATTGGGAAGGATGTGCCGCACCATGATGCTGAAATTACTGCTACCCGCAACGCGCGCACGATCAATGAATGTTCGCTCTTTAAGCGACAGTGTCTGGCTGCGAACGATACGTGCAACGAACGCCCAGCTTGTCATGCCGATAACGACAAGGATCACGAAAAGAGAAGGACGAAAGCCGAGGATGTCTCCGCCGCGCCCCATCACCTCGAGAACCACGGGTGTGATGACCAGCGCCAGCACGAAGGACGGCATAATAAAAAAGAAGTCCGTCAAGCGCATCAGCCAAACATCGACCCGGCCACCATAGTAGCCAGCCGTCATACCGATCGTAGTGCCGACGACGAGGCTGATCACAGTCGCCAGTAGCGCAATAGTGAGCGAGATCCGGGCACCGTGGACGACCAGATTGAGCACGTCACGCCCCACCTCATCCGTACCCAGCAGATGCTGGGCTGATGGTGGCGCGAGGAAATCGCCCGTTGCATTGATTGCAGTCTGAAGTGGTCCCACGAGAATATTGGGGACTGCTGCCACAATAACAAAGAATACCAGACATACGAGGCCCACCTGAGCGCCGGCGTAGTTGAGAAATTGGCGCAGAAAGCCTTTTATCGCGCGCGCCCGGGCCCGCGGGGAATATCGAACTGTACTTTCACTCATTGCCGGACCCTGGGATCAAGAAGACCGTAGGCAAGATCGGCCACGAGGTTTGCGAGAACAATCGAGGCACCAAGCAACAGGAATATTCCTTGAAGGACTGGATAGTCCCGGGCGTTGAGAGCCTCCACCGTCAGGCCGCCGATGCCTGGCCAGGCGAATACGGCCTCGACCGTGATGGCGCCTGCCACCACATAGCCAAGATTGAGGGTAATCAAGGTCACGACCGGCAGCATCGCATTGCGAAATGCATGACGCATCAGCATCTGACCATTGGTCAGCCCTTTGGCCCGTGCGGTTACCATGTAATCCTCGGTGACTACTTCACTCATTGCGGCACGGGCGACCACGACATATTGGCCGATAAGTCCAAGCGCCACGGCGGTGACCGGAAGCGCGAGATGCCGCAAGTAATCGAGCAACGAATTCAGGGAGCCGGGGATCGCGCCGGGAGAGTACGCACCGTAGCCCGGAAACCAACCCAACGCTGTGCTGAAAATCACAACCAGGATCATGGCCAGCCAGAAAGAAGGCGTCGAATAGAGCGCAAGGGAGGCTCCAGTCGCGATATGGTCGATGGCTCCTCCTCTGCGCCAACCCGCGTATAGGCCAAGCATAACCCCGCATAGAATGGCGATGAATTGGGCCAGACCGACGAGGGCGATGGTGGCCGGCAACCGCTCCAAAATTAGGTCATCGACACGTCTGCCCCTGAACTTGAAGCTGTACCCCAGATCGCCGTGGAGAGTTGCCGACAAGAAGTCGACTGTCTGGTCCGGGAAAAGTGGCCGGTTAAGCCCCCAGTTCTGGCGCTGGGCCTCGATCTGCTCAGCGGTCACGCTGGCGCGTGCCCCGCCGAGCAAAAGCGATGCAGGGTCGCCTGGAATGACCCGGAACAGGATGAAGTTCAGAGTGGCCACCATCAGGAGGGTTATAATGGCCCTGATGAGAATGCGGGCGATGTGTCGCGTTGTTCCGCCTCCATTCATGGGGCTGGCACCGGCTTCAGGCGGTCAAGCGGAAAGTAACTCCACGCGGCTATACTGTCCGGCGACCCCCACCCCTCGAAACAATCCTTGCGATGAGCGTCAAGCATAAAGGGGTAACACAGCATGATATAAGGCGCTTCTGTGTAAATGAGGCGTGCCGCCTGATCGACTAGTTCCTGGCTCTGTTTAAGATCGACTGTGACGTCGACCTCCGACACGAGCTCTTCGAACTTATCATTTTTCCAGTAGGAAGTGTTGTCGATGCCAATGCGCTTGCTGTCGCCCAAGGCGAGTAGGTCGTGAGGCGAGGGAGACAACCAGCCCCCACGAACGAGCAGATCCCAGCCTCCGCCGCCGTTCTCTGGCGCTGCCGTGTGGGCGCCGAGCGCACCGGAATCGAACTGGGTCACCGATACGGGAATGCCGATTTGTCCCAACCAGCCTGCGACGAGTTGCACGGCCGCGATCGGTATTTCGAGTTCACCGGAGTCGGTTCCGGTGATCAGCTCGAGCTGGAAGCGTTTTCCCTCCTTATCCTCCCGAACGCCGTCGCCGTTCGTGTCCCGATACCCCGCGGCATCGAGCCGGCGGCCGGCCTCCGCGGGATCGAAATGGCGTCTGATGTCCCCAAGGTCCGAGTAGTAGTCGGCGGCCAACGGCATGACCAATCCCACTCCGGGGTCGGCATGTCCACGGTAGGCACGATCGACGATCGTCTTCTGGTCAATCGCATACCCGATCGCATCGCGAAACGCCGGATCCTGCAGGGCCTTCGTGCTGCCTGCCCCGTCACCGGACAGGGTGTTGAAAGCCAGGTAATTCCGCTGCTCGACGCGCACTTCACCGACCACGATGCTAGGATCCTTCGAGAGGTCGGCCCATTGGGCAGCCGTCGGGGGGCTGCCGTAATCGAGGCTTCCGCTCTTTAGGCCCTGTGCTAGGGGATCAGCCGAATCGAAGAAGCGTATGATTATGCCGGACGTCTTCGGCTTTCCCGTGCGGAAATATTTGTTCGGCACGAGACGGGCAAACTGGCCCTGCTGAAACTCCGCAACGATCATCGGGCCCGTGCCCACCAGCGGCGGGTCGTTGCGGAAGGTGCTGCGCGCATCAGCGTAGCTGATGTCCTTCCAGATGTGCTCAGGAACAATCATTACATTCTTGTAAAGCGGCAGGCGGGTAGGGGCCTTGGTCACGATCTGCAAGGTCTCGTCGTCGAGGGCCGTGATCGACTTGAACCGTTCAAATCCGCCCGTGTTGTTGAAGCCGATGTTAAGTTCGTCGGCCTTGCCTATGGAGCCAAGCAGGTAGTTGTAGGTGAATGCGGCATCTCTGGCTGTAGCGGGCTGGCCGTCCGACCACTTCATGCCAGGCCAGATCTTGAAGGTCCACGTGACGGTGTCGTCAGCAACGGACCACCCTTTGGCAAACGACGCCTTCCAGTCGGGGTGGCGCAGCGCGTCCGGGCCCACTAAAAGGTCATAGGTGAAGGTGATCGGCCAGAACGAGCCCCAGGTGACAAACGGGTTCATCGAGTCGGGAGCGACGATGTTGCCAAGACGCACGATGTGATCGTCGCACGACGACGAGGCGAACGCCCTGGAGCGCATGACCCACGGTGCAGCCGACCCTAGCAGCATCCCCTTCATGACCGCACGGCGACTGAGCGTCCACTTGTTCATTCTTCCTCCCTTCAAGTAGGTTTCGTTTTTTGCTGCAATCCCCACCCGGCAGTGCCGTAATGCGAAGTCCCGTGATGCGAAGCTCAGTTCCAGTTGCTAAATACCGGCGCAACCTGGCGCAACGGCATCGCGTTCATCTCTTCCGCAGCGGATGACTTGCAACGGCACGCTGATGTTAGCCGTGGCCCCAAGGTTCCCTAATACCAAAGTTTTGGTAGCCACAGTAAAATTGATATGAGCCGTCCCGCCCCGGTTCTGGTCTTCTAATGCTACAATTCGGCAATCAACCAATTCGGAATTGCCAACATGGAAAAATGCGAGCGCACGCGTCACAGCGCTCCCTATTACCTGCACGTTACGAACGAACCCCTTACTTACTTGGAAGGCTCCCCGCATGACGATCCCCTCGATCGCCAATCCCGACCTCGACATCTTGTTCGACAACCAGCCGCGCTGGAACCTGCCCGACTACCGCCGCCGCGGCTTCCACAATTTCCACACCACGATGCGCTACGCCATGTCGCTGCGCGCCCCCCGCGTCCTGCCGCTCAGGAAGCAGATCGACTGGGCCATCGGCGAGCGCCCCGGCGTCGCACGTTTCCTCGCCATGCCGCATTTCTCGGCCTTCGTCGTCCTGCGTGGCGAGCGCATCCTCTACGAAAGGTACGCGCCGGACTTCGGCCCCGACAGGCCGCATCCCATCATGTCTATCACCAAGACGACACTCAACCTGATGCTCGGCCGCTGCGTCGCTGATGGCCTCATCAATCTTGACGAGCGAGTAGGTACTTATCTGCCGGAGATCGGCACGGGCTACGCCGAGGCGACCGTCAAGGCGGTCGCCGACATGAACGTCGCCAATGACTTCAGCGAGGACTACACCAACCCTAACGCGACGTGGTTTGCCATGGAGGCCGCCGTCGGCTGGCGCCTGCCGCTGGCGGGGCATATGGAGGAGACGACCCGCTCCTTCGTCTGCGGCATTACCGGCGGCGACCTGGCAAACCGCACTGGCTATGCGCTCTACAAGTCGACCAACAGCGATGTCCTTGGCTGGATCATCGAGCGGGCCAGCGGCCGGCCGCTTCGCGACTGGCTGATCGAGATCGTCGAGGCGGCGGGGCTCGAGGGATGCTTCCATATCACCTGCGACCGCGAGGGCGTGCCGCTGGTCGACGGCGGCGCCTGCCTCTCTGCCCGCGACCTCGCACGCTACGGCCTGCTCTTCGCGCGCAAGGGCGAGGGCATCGATGGCCGCCGCGTCGGCGATGCCGCCTTCATCGAACAAACGCGCTACAACCCCGGCCTTCCAATGCCGAAACCACGCGACTGGATGCGCTATAGCCGCCAGATGACGACCGATGGTACCTGGCTTGGCCACGGCGGCTACGCAGGCCAATATATGCTCGCAAACCCTGACACCGGCATTGTCGTCGTCTACTTCGGCGTGCTCGAAAACACAGGCGACCCTGACCCCGATCCAAACTTCCAAGGTCCTCTGGTGAAGATGATGGCAAAACTCGCCGCGGAAGTTTGAGCGAGTGGTAGACGTGCTGGAGCATTTACCAAGAACGAGCAACCAAGCAAAGGGGAAACACAATGACAATGAATCGACGCGATATTCTCAAGGGGGCCGCAGGGTCGTCCGTAGCCATCGGTGGACTGAGTTGGTCCAGCCTTCATGCGATCGCGCAGACAAACAAAAAGAACACGCTGACCTGGATTTGGGACATAGCGTACCAGAACATGAACCCAGCCATTGCTAATGCGGCCGAACTCTATGTGCTAGGCAGCGTCTACGAGACCCTCTTTGCCTACAAGGACGGGAAGGTCCTGCCGAAACTGGCAAGCGCTTGGGAGGGTGCGGAGGGTGGCAAGACTTGGACTGTCAAACTGCGCGAAGGGGTAAAGTTCCACGACGGATCGCCGCTGAATTCGGCGGCTGTCAAGAAGTCGTTCGAATATACGCGTGATCTTGGGAAAGGGGCGAGCTACCTGTATGCGGGCTTGGAACATGTAGAGACGCCGGACGAACATACCCTCATCTTCCGTTTCAAAGACGCCATCGCCTTCGATCTCGTGGCGGGTGCACAATCTGGTGGTTACGTGATCGGTCCGGCAGGCATCGACAAGGGCGACGAATGGCTGAACCAGGGCAATGCGATCGGCACAGGGCCCTACAAGTTGACAGAGTTCCGGCAGGGAAAGCTAATCGTCCTCGACAAATTCGAAGATTACTGGGGCGGATGGAAAAGTGGCCAAATCGACCGTGTTCTTCATCCCTATGTGGCCGAAGTGTCGACGCGCATTCAGATGATCCGCTCCGGCGAAGCAAACCTTTGCCCTCGTATTCCCGCTACGCAGATCGAGAGCCTCAAGGCTTTGCCCAATGTTTCCGTCGCGGATATTCCGAGCTGGCGCACACAATTTTATATGATTAACACCCAAAAATATCCCACAGACAATCTGAAATTCCGACAAGCTCTGTTATCTCTTTGGGATCACGAGTCAGTACTGAAGGACATCTTTCATGGCATCGCCAAAAAGCCGGTAGGTCCCGTCGTATCGACCTTGTGGGGTCATGGAACATACGACGTGGGCAAATATGATCCACAAAAGGCGCTAATACTCCTTGAAGAATCGGGCATTCCTAAGAAAGATTGGAAGATAAAGGCACTGTACTACGCCGGTAATCAAGAGCAGATCGATGCAATAGAGCTGTTCCGGGCCAACGCCGAGGCTGTCGGCCTCGATGTCGAGCTCGAGCTTGAGGCGGTCGCCACCACCTACAACACGAAGGCTCGGTCTCCTGAAACGACCGGTCACCTGAACGCGATGGTAAATTGGCCAGGTTATCCCTCTCCGCAGGATTTTTTGGGAATCTTTAAGAGCGAAGAGAAACCCGTCTGGAACTTTTCCTATTACCACGACGAAGAGTACGACCGCCTGGTAGGCGAGGGCTTCCAATTGGAAGGTGTCGACAAGGACGCTGCGGCTAAGGCCTATATTGCCGCCCAAGACAGGGTGATGCAGAATGCCGTCGCCATCTTCTATGCCGATGTTGACCGGGTCGTCGCCTATTCCTCCGATATCAAAGGAATGGAACAAGCCAACAATCCCGCCTACGAATGGATCTCCCTCTACAGCCTGAGCAGATAGGCGGCTTTGCTTAGCTGAAAGTAACGGGAGGATATCACGGCTATGGCAGTGCACTTGGTTCAACGGCTGTTGATGATCGTTGGCGTCGTACTTGGCGTCGTCACCATAATGTTCGTCCTGAGCCGAGTGCTTGCCCCCTCGCCCGCGGAGTTGATGCTGGGGCAGAGGCCTTCCGCTGAGATGACCGACAAGATGAACGACGAGCTCGGACTCAATAGACCGCTCGCGGTTCAATATTTGGGTTTCATTGGCAATGTGCTGCGTGGAGAGTTGGGCAACAGCCTGCTTACCAAGCGGCCTGTGCTGTCGGAGGTAGGCGAGCGGTTTGGCGCGACGTTCGAACTCACCACCTTGGCGATGGTGATCGTTCTGCTCATTGGCATTCCGATCGGAGTTCTTTCCGCTGTAAAGCAGAACTCGATCGTCGACAATGTCGTCCGGACGGCCTCGGTTGCTGGCGTCGCGGTCCCCTCTTTCATCCTGGCGATGTCACTGCAGCTCCTCTTTTACGGCGCTCTCGGATGGCTGCCGCTCCAGGGTCGCGTGGATACTTCGATCCTTTTGGGCAGCCCGATCAGGCCGATCACCGGTCTGTTCCTTATCGATGCCCCTCTTACCGGCAATTGGGAGGGTTTCATGAGCGCTCTTGCACACATAGCGCTGCCACTCCTCACCTTGACCATCCTGCTACTTGCTACCGTGACACGCATCACGCGCAACATGATGATCGAGGTTCTGAAGGAGGAGTATATTCGGACTGCGTTTGCCTATGGCCTGCCGAAGTCCGTGATTTACTATCGGTATGCGTTGAAGGCCACCCTCATACCAATCCTGACGGTCGTTGGGTTGACCTATGGATTCCTTCTGGGCGGAGCCGTTGTGGTTGAGTCAGTCTTCGACTGGCCAGGACTGGGTGCCTTTGTGGTCTCGTCGATCGCGCAGAACGACTACCCCGCCTCGCTCGGCGCCACACTCTTTCTTGCCGGCACATACCTCCTGGTCAATCTGATCGTCGACCTTCTGTATGCGGTCGTCGATCCCCGGCTCAGAACAGCGTGATGGAGATGATGATGCAAACCGATGTCATCGAGTGGCCCAGCCGCCTGATCCGGGCAAGAGCATTCTTTAGGCAACACCGGCTGTTCGTTTTTGGCGCGGCCATCCTCTTGGTGGTGGTTTCATGTGCGGTGCTGGCCACCTGGATTGCACCCTATGAGCCGACCAAAATCATCATGTCGGAGCGGCTTTTAGCCCCCGGCGCCGAGCATCTGATGGGCACGGATCGCTTCGGCAGGGATATCTTCGCCCGGGTGCTTCATGGAGGAAGGATATCGCTGCTCGTCGGCCTTTGTGTTGTCCTTCTATCCTTAGTCATCGGCGTCCCCATCGGACTTGTGGCAGGGTATTTTGGTGGCAGGACCGACCTTCTTTTGATGCGTATAGCAGATGTCTTCTTGGCCTTTCCGCCGCTGCTTCTGCCGATCGCCATCATTGCTGCACTTGGTCCTGGCATTTGGAGCGCTGTGATCGCGCTCGGTGTTTCATGGTTCCCAGGAACGGCGCGCATTATGCGCGGCGCGGTTCTGCGAGTGCGCGAGGAACTTTACATCGGCGCCGCGCGAACGATCGGTTTGGGGCATCCGAGCATTCTGGTTCGCCACGTGCTGCCAAACTCGTTGACGCCGGTCATCGTTGCGGCCTCGGCGGATTTTGGCTACGCGATCTTGGCAGGGGCATCGCTGAGCTTTATCGGCTTGGGCGCAAGGGCTCCGGCGGTCGAGTGGGGTCTAATGGCGGCGGATTCCCGCGTCGACTTCCTCGATCATTGGTGGACTGCGCTGTTTCCGGGTCTGGCCATCTTCGTGACAGTGCTTGCGCTCAATCTCGTTGGCGACGGTCTCCGCGATATTCTGGACCCAAAGCAGGGTCGACCGGAATGAGCGACCCGGTTCTTCAGGTGAGCGGCCTCGGAGTGACTTTTCCCGGTCTTTTCCGATCGACTTCGATCCTGCGCGGCGTTGATTTCGAAGTTGCCGCAGGCGAAGTGCTCGGCTTGGTGGGTGAGTCGGGCTGCGGGAAGTCCATGACCGCGAGCGCCTGTCTTGGCATGGTGCCGCCGCCCGGTTGCATCACCGGCAGCATCAGGATCGACGGGCAGGAGGTCATTGGGCGGCCCGAGTCCGAACTGCGCGCGATGCGCGGCAGCCGCGTTGCGATGATCTTCCAAAATCCTATGCGTTCCATGAACCCGTTCTTCACGCTTGGGCGGCAGATGATCGATGTCATTTGTTGCCACCGACCGGTCGGCCGGCGAGAAGCGCGTACCGTGGCTCTGAGCGAGCTCAAGGCCGTGCGCATCCCTGACCCGGAGCTGGCACTTCAGAAGTACCCGCACCAGCTTTCAGGCGGGCAGATCCAGCGTGCCCTGATTGCGCTCGCGCTCGCCTGCCAGCCGCGCCTTTTGATCGCCGATGAGCCCACAACGGCGCTCGACGTGACCATCCAGGCACAAATCGTCTGGCTCCTGCGGCGCCTCGCCGATGAGAAGGGCCTTGCCGTCGTGTTCATCACACACGATCTCGGCATCGTTTCGCAACTTTGCGACCGCGTGGCCGTCATGTATGCGGGCCGGATCGTTGAGATGGGCAGCGTGGAGGGGGTGATTGACCAGCCTCGCCATCCCTACACGGCAAAGCTGCTGGGTACTGTTCCCGTAGTTGGCCGCGGTACCGGCGATCTCGTCTCGATACCCGGCCATGTACCCGATCCTGGCGTAATACCGACGGGCTGCGCGTTTCACGACCGGTGCGACCGGGCGACTGGCATCTGCGCAGAGGCGGATCCGCCGGCCCGGACCTTTGGCGAGGGCCACCTGGCACTATGCCATCATGCCGTTCGCCATCAGCAGGTCACGGAGGCACCATGAACGCCGCACCGCCCGTTCGCCTGGTCTCCGTGGAGGGTCTGTGCAAAGTGTATCCCACGCGCCAGGGTGCCATAAAGGCCTTGGACGATATCAGCTTTCAGATCGCGCCGGGCGAGACGCTAGCACTCGTCGGCGAGTCGGGCTGCGGCAAGAGTACGCTCGCCTCCGCACTCCTGGGGCTTATGAAATTCGATGCAGGCACAATCGAGATCGGCGGCAATGCAGTCACCGCCCACCGATACGGAACCACAATGCCCCCACGCCGCGACGTCGGCGTGGTGTTCCAGAACCCGCATTCCTCCCTCGATCCGAGGATGAAGGTGCGCTCGCTCGTCGGCGAACCGCTGAGCGGTATTCTAGGCATACGGGGCGAAGCCGTCACCCGGCGCGCCGGCGAACTGCTGAGCCAAGTTGGACTCGGCGTGGATTACCTCAACCGTTATCCCCATCAGCTCTCGGGCGGGCAAATGCAGCGCGTCGCCATCGCACGTGCGTTGGCGCTTGAACCACGGCTGCTTGTGCTCGATGAGCCTACCGCGGCGCTCGATGTCTCCGTGCAAGCCCAGATTTTGAAGCTTCTTAAGGCTCTCCAGGCCAGATCAAACGTCAGCTACCTATTCATCACGCACGATCTTGGTGTCGTAGACTACATCGCCCACCGCGTCGCCGTCATGTATCTTGGCCGGATCGTTGAGAGCGGGTCCGTTGATGAGGTCTTCGCCGGTCCGCGCCACCCATACACGCGGGCATTGCTCGACGCCGTCCCGGTCATCGATCCTCGGCGACGGCGCCAGTCCCCACCGCTCGACGGCGAGGTCCCGAGCCCTCTCAACCGCCTTCCCGGCTGCGCCTTCGCACCACGTTGCCGTTGGGCGATGAACGAGTGTCGCTCATCGGAGCCCGCGCTTTGTGAAGAAGAGCCTAGACGACGGGCTTATGCTTGTTTCCGTCCATTAGCGCCCGAAAAACGTCCCCCATAAAGAGACCTGCATGAAGCTGCGTGAATATGCAGGCGGCCGTAGAAGGCGCCAGCATTACGATTGCCGAAGCGTGAGCCTCACTACTAACGAACCCCATCTTTGAAAGGCCCACCACATGACGCTCCTCTCGATCGCCAATCCTGATCTCGACATCTTGTTTGACAACCAGCCACGCTGGAATCTGCCGAACTACCGCCGCCGCGGCTTCCACAACATCCACACCACAGTGCGCTATACGATGTCGCTACGCGCCCCCCGCGTCCTGCCGCTCAGGAAACAGATCGACTGGACCATCGGGGACCGGCCCGACGTCGCACGCTTCCTCGCCATGCCGCATTTCTCGGCCTTCATTGTGGTGCGCGGCGAGCGCATCCCCTACGAGCGTTATGCCCCGGACTTCGGGCCCGACAGGCCACATCCCATCATGTCTATCACCCAGACGACACTCAACCTGATGCTCGGCCGCGCGGTGGCCTACGGCCTCGTCAATCTCAACGAGCGAGTAGGTACTTATCTGCCGGAGATCGGCACGGGCTACTCCGAGGCGACCGTCAAGGCGGCCGCCGACATGAACGTCGCCAACGGCTACGCAGAGGACTACACCGAATCCTACACGTGGTCCGACTTGGATGCCTCCAACGGGTGGCGCCTGCCGGTGGAGGGTCACAAGGAAGAGACGACTCGCTCCTTCATCTGCGGCATCACCGGTGGCGATCTGGCGACCGGCCACGCCCTTTACAAGATGACGAACAGCGATGTCGTTGGCTGGATTATCGAGCGCGCCAGCGGCCGGGCGTTGCGCTATTGGCTGATCGAGGTCGTCGAAGCGGCCGGCCTCGAGGGATGCTTCCACATCACCTGCGACCGCGAGGGCGTTCCACTGATTAGTGGCGGCGCCTGCCTCTCCGCCCGCGATCACGCGCGCTACGGCCTTCTCTTGGCGCGCAACGGCGAGGGTATCGACGGGCGCCGCGTCGGCGATGCCGCCCTCATTGAAGATTCACGCCGAAACCCCGGCCCTCCAATGCCGAAACCGCGCGACTGGATGCGCTATAGCGGCCAGCTAACGAACCGACGGCATCTGGCTAGGCGACGGCGGCTACGGCGGTCAGTACATGCTCGCAAATCCTGACACCGGCATCGTCGTCGTCTGCTTCAACGTGCTCGAGAACACGGGTGACCCCCACCCCGATCCCGCCTTCAAGGTCATCTGGTGAAGATGACGGCCAAACTCGCTGCGCAACGTTGACTCAGTACTAAGCCTTGGCGTTGCAGGGTTGCCTGGCGGTTGCAATTTACTTGCCGTGCTTTGCCATCGCGGTGTCGGGGTCAAACGGCAAATCGCTCATAAAGCCAAAGGATGTGGAGGGAAAGATGAACCCAATTAACACCAACCTTACTGAAGATGACGTCGTACGCGATATAGGCTACGTTTCTATGGCGGACGGAACGCGCATAGCTCACATTACCTGGCGCCCGAAATCTGGCCACTATCCGACAGTCTTCTGGTATTCCCATTACAAAGCTAGTGCCGCACCTTTCGAAATGGCAAAGCAATTTCTCGAAGCCGGCTACGCTTTCGTCGGCGCCAACTTTCCTGCAACGGGTTGCTCAGAAGGAATTGTTGAATATTGGTATGACAACAAGGAAGGCGTTTATGGAGCCGAGGTGGTGGAATGGATTGCCCGACAGCCTTGGAGCGACGGCAACGTTGGAATGATCGGTAATTCAACTCCCGGTGTAATTCAATTCTGGGTCGCAGCAGAGCGACCTCCTCACCTAAGAGCCATCGTGGCGAGCGGGATAGGGGATGGCTACGAGAATTTCGTCTACGTTGGCGGGATATTCCAGCTTGGTGCCGCGGCGTGGGAAGTCACGACCAAGGCGACGCAGGCAGCCGGTGCAGAGTGGCGCATAAACGCGGGAGATAGCCAATGCGCCGCGATTCGCCGGGGTAAGCAAGTCGTCAAACGCGGATTTCTCGATGAGGTTAGGAGCCGCCCACTCAAGGATGAATGGTGGGATGCAGTCACATTGGCCCGCCCGGAGGTTGCCGGCAAGGTCGATGTCCCGACTATGATTGTTGCCTCATGGCAGGATGAATCCTGCCGCTGCGCCAGTCAAAGCGCCCGGCTATTTACTCACCTACTCAGAAGTGTGAAGCACAAGAAACTTCTGCTGATGAACGGTGATCACAATGTCGCCGGTCCCCACCCAACTATGGGAGTTCGAAGCTATGGCTTTGTGGATACGGAGCAGATGAGGTTCCTGGACCGTTGGGTGAAGGGCATAAAGAATGGTGTAGAAAACGAAGCTCCTGTCACTGTGTTTTGGGACGTTCGAGAGGTTGCTGGAAACGCTAAGAAGGCGGTTGCCGGGTGGATGACGACGCACGAGACGTGGCCAGAACCGACCATTGAGCGTCGTCCCTTCTATCTTACAGCCGATGCCGCGCTATCCTCTGACGAGCCAAGTGGCAACTCAACCGATGGCGCCCGGGCCTATCTCTACCCAACGGCAGCAGAGCTCGTTGGAAGCAGTGAGCAGTTTGCGCTCCAGCCATATTCGCCAGGCGTATTAAATTACAGAACGGAGCCGTCTGATTCAGACATGGTCATGCTTGGGAACCCCGAGGTCACGCTATACCTCAGTATTGATTATGGCAATGATACTGACTTGGGATTATCGCTGAAAGATATCGATGAAGAAGGCAATGTTCTCTTTCTGCAAGGAGGCTTGCTGCGAGCTTCGCTACGAGCGATCGATAAAGAGCAGACATGTGAAGAGGTGATTCATTCGTTTCGTAGAAGCGCAAAGCTCGTACCAAGTGAAATCTACGAGATACGGATGTCATTGCTGAACCCGATTGCTCATGTCGTCCGGCAAGGGCACTGTCTCGAGCTAACTATCGGCGCACCGTGCTCTATTCTCGACCAGCAAACTGCTCCCCACCGATATCCGCACAACTTTCAAAGCAGCATCCCCGTCGGTGGCCCGTCAGTCAATAGGGTCTATCACTCGAAGAAGTACCCTTCGAAAATCCTGCTTCCCATCATACCGGGTGCAGTAGCCCAGGCGTCCCCGCCTGACCCCCTCGCGTTGCGAGGCCAGCCTTTTCGAAAGCAAACTGAGTTTGTGCCTGGAGGGCTACCCATTTTGTAACTTCAGCTCAGACGCTACTTCCTTCAGCATCTCGGCGCACGCGAGGGCGTACCGAATGAGGAACTATAGCTTCGCGCCACTTCTATGTGGAAAGTAGAGGACAATGAGATACACTCCGCACATCGACGCTGAAGCAGACGTCACTCACATAATAGTGTGACGCGAGCAGTAGGTCCGAGTGTTTTAGTTGCCGATCCGAAAGTTTTTGGGGCGGAAACTCCTTATCAACTGCTATCGTATTTCACAAAACGTCTGAGGAAGGTGCTCCAAATGGGTAAACTCAAATTACCGGCAGGCAAGAAAATAGCGGTTAATCTAGGCGCCGACTTCGACGCTCAAGCATTGTGGCTTGGCGGTTTCAACCGCCCCACCCCCTCGGCCATGTCCAGAGGTGAATTTGGCGCGGCCGTTGGCGTGCCGCGGTTACTTGATCTATTCAAGCGCGAAGGCATCAGATCCACATTTTTCACACCTGCCCACACCGTCGACACCTTCCCCGAAGTCAGCAAGCGCATCCGCGACGAAGGCCACGAGATCGGCCACCATGGCTACTATCATGAAAACCCGACACTGCTGTCCAGTGACACTGAGAAACGGCTAATGGATCTTGCGTTCAGGACATATAAGAAGGTGCTCGACCTTCGGCCGGTCGGGTACCGGTCTCCCTATTGGGACTTTAGTGACAATACACTCGATTTGATCGAGGAAGCGGGCTTTAGTTATGACAGTAGCTTGATGGCGCGGGACCTGGTCCCTTACCGACCCCAGCGCTGGCAGATACGTTGGGAAGAGGGCAATGTCGCCGGTCCAGCAAGCAAGGTGCTAGAGCTTCCCGTCAGCTGGTATCTGGACGATTGGCCGCCATTCGCCTATACTGGCACTCACGTAGGTATGGGCGATACGGATATTGTTCTTCGTCGCTGGAAGGACATCTTTGACTACGCCTATAAGAACCAGCCCGACGGTGTTTATACGTTGGCACTGCACCCACAAATCATTGGTCAAGCCCATCACATGGTCCTGTTGGAGCGTCTGATCAAACATATCAAATCTCACGAGGGCGTTTGGTTCGCGACCTGTGAGGAAATCGCCGGGTGCTGGGAGGACGACGCTGACGACCGCCGCCTGATGGCGCTACCCGACGCCCGCGGCGTTGAGCCAATGCCCGCTGATTATAGTTGGCCTGGACGACAGGTGTGATTGCACGCTAGAGACGCGGTTGATCGACAATGTCGAGGTGCCTCCCGGCGAGGAGCCATCACGCGGACAGCGGCTGAGGCAGACCGCGCCCGGCCATCACTTCGAACCGATTGGTGCGTGGGGCCAATTGGACTAGACGTCATGTTCCGAGGGTCTGAGATCGGGTGGGCCCGCCCTTTCGTGCGATTAACAGACGAGGGTTGCTTCTCTATTCGGCGTGTTGAAGTCAAGCGCTTTTCGAGCCTTCAGCTTCGCCGACGTTGCGCTCTTTCGCGGGGTCTTGCTCCTCTCCGGGCGGCTCGATCGACCGCGAGCAAGGCATTTCGAAGGCGGGCAATCCGAGCATTTTACCTGAAAATCCATCCCAGGGCAGGTTCGAAAGCGCGGCTTTTTGCGAGCTGGCTCGCCAAAAGCTCTTGAGCAGCTGCTCTCTTGCTCGCTGTTCTCTTCGGGCGGCTTCACATCACCGCGCTCGCTATGCCTTGGCCAAGAGGGCGTAGCTTGCTGTGAAACGCCCGAATTTGTGGTCGCCACAAGTCACCGGTTTATAGCGACGCGGGTTGCCATCGGTGACGCAGGCGCCAGCGGTTCGATGATTGCACATCGAAATCAGCATCGATAAAGACGGGGATCGAATAGGGCTCCCGCCCAGTGGTGTTGACTACGCGATGCATGTTCGCATGATAGACATCATTGGTGAGCCGCTGGATCAGATCGCCAATGTTGATGACGAAGGTGCCGTGGATAGCTGTGCCCTCTACCCAGTCGCCGTCGCGATTCATGACCTGCAGACTACCGACGTCGTCCTGTGCCAGGATGGTCAGATTGCCATAGTCCGTGTGCGCACCGATACCGATGATGTTTCCCCGACATAGCCACCCGGCGGAGGGTAGTGGAGAAGGCGCTGGATACTGATCGGGTGGCGCATCAGTTTCTCGAAATGATTTTCCTGCAAGTCCAGACTGAGAGCGATGCCACACCCTCCAGGGTCGAGCGTTCAGGGCCGATGTCAAAGCATTCTTTGAGGTCTTTCGTCTTGCCTGGATCGGTGTTTTCCCCGAATGGCTCGATGTATCCGCGCAGCGCCACATCCGATTTGCTTACGTGCAGTTCCATCTTCTGCGGCATAGGCAAATCAAAAAACCGGCGACTCACGTCGAACACCGAATCGACGAACTCCTGAGGAATGCCATGGTTCTTGACGTACATGAAATCATTGTTCGACAGCGCCCAACGTATCTGCTTGGCCACTGCCTGCTTATTGCTGCCATCGAGAAGGGGCGCGATATCGACCACCGGAATTTTGTCGAAGCTTTCGCGCTTCGCACGCAGCTTGTCGTCCAGTCTGGCAACGAGATCTACGGACATCGGACACTTTGGTTTGACGGAGGGAAACCGGCCGACCTTGGCCCATTCGTTCCGATCTCCTCAACTGCAATAATATTGTTGTCGGATTACTTCTAATAACCTGGCGTCACCGGTGCGGACGGCACGGACAATCCGATCCTGATGGATTCCGGCATCCCTGTCTATGCTGTCTTGAGAATGCAAAATCTTGCGGAGCTCGACATCAAACCATTATCGCCAACCAAAGCGGTATCTATCCGGTCGTTGGTCGGAAAATCGCCATCCACGCAGGCGATCCTTTGTTGCCGATGATTAAATCGCTCAATCCAGCCAAAGGCCTAGCAGATGGGTGAATCGTTCCCATTTTCGAGATGCCGGGGCTCCAAACCCCCGCCTCGTGTCGGCTGCTGAAAAGATTCGACTTATTGACATGCTGTCGAACTGCGGCTTTCGAAAGCTTGAGGCCACTTCATTCGTGTCACCGAAGTGGGTACCGCAAATGGCCGATGCGGCCGAGGTCATGGCCGGTATTCGCCGCGCGCCGGACGTCGTCTATGCGGTGCTGGTCCCCAAAGGGCTACGAGGTGGCGCGGTCGGCCAACGCTGACGAGATCGCCGTGTTCGCATCGGCCTCGGAAACCTTTAACCGCAGGAACATCAACTGTTCGATTGCCGAGAGCTTCGAGCGTTCCGCCCGTGCTCGCATGTCAGCCAAGATATTTGACGCCAATGAAGCCTGTGAACTTGGAATGCTTTCCTGCGCTGGCCGCCGGCCGACCTTGACGCAGCGGTCGAGCCGAGATCCGGCGGCCCTATCGCTCCGCCTCTCCGCAAGCCGTCGCCGCCGCCAGGGCGCTTGCGCGCCGACTTAGGTCGGCAATCGATGACGCGATAATCGGCGAAACGGCCGCTCTGCTGGCCAATGCGTGGGAATTGACCGACGCCGCCGAAGGAATCGCGGCTTTCTGCGAAGGCCGTGGGCCATGCTGGCAGGCGTGAGGCTGGGGTCATGTACCTTTGCTTATCGATGGTCGACAACTGTGTTTCGGCATGTAACGCAGAGACGCCAAGGCAAGTTCAGGCACAATGACCATGTCAATTGGCTCTATCCAACTGCCGGCTAATCGACATCATGCTTTCTTTTCTGTCTCTGCTGCTCGCCCTGATGTTGGTAACACTCGTTGGTCCGGGGATGTTAACGCTGGTCTTTATGATCGGCATTTCGTATGTGCCGGTCTTTGGCCGATTGACGCGCAGCGCCGTCATGGTGGTCAGCAACCGCGATTTCGTGACTGCGAGTAGGTCGTTTGGCGCGACCGACGCACGCACCATGCGTCGCACATCCTTCCGAATGTCCTCGGACCGATCATCGTGATGAGCAGCTTGACCATTGCGGGAGCAAAGAGACGAAGGAAGCCTCAGCTTTTTGAGCATGGGCATTCAGCCGCGCGAACCCGAGTTGGGGAACCTGATTTGGGACGGAGTCGTGGTTATCCTCCAGAACCCTGATGGCAGTGCGTGCCGGAAGCCGGGAAACATCTATGCGGACCTATACCCGCGCATATGAAGGAACTTGAATCCAAGCGGCAAAGCTGGACTCGGCGTGATAAGCCCATCCGAAGGCGAATGCTGGCCGCGAGCAACGGCCAAACTTTTCTTGGCCAATGCGCCGACGTGACATCGCGTGACATCCCATCCCTCAATCCATTGTATCGATTGACAGAACTACAGATCAACACGCTCGTCTAGACACCCGCGCACGGGTCTCATTATCTCGCGAAGCTCAGCCACCGGCCCTGGCCAGTATGGGCTAAAGCTTACCGAACCGGTAGTCCTCCGGGCACAACTCAGTTTGCTTCCGAGAAGGCTGGCCTCGCAACGCGAGGGGGTCAGGCGCGGGCGCTTGGGGTACTGCCCCCGGTGTGATGGGAAGCAGGATTTTCGAAGGGTACTTCTTCGAATGATAGACCACCGACAGGGGACCGGCGATATTGTGATCACCGTTCGTCAACAAAAGTTTTTGGTGCTCCACGCCTGTCAGTAGTTGAGATAATAGCCGGGCGCCCTCATCGAGAAGCGCCACAGGTTCAAGGTAACGTTACAAGACCAGAGCTGGTGCGGCGTGGCTCATATCAATTTCACCGTGGCTACCAAAATTTTGATATTAGCGAGCCTTTCGGTGACGGCTATGTTGGCGTGGATCTGGAAGTTATGGGGATCTTTGCTTAGGCCAAAACTGGATACGCTGCCGACCTATAGCTCGGGTAGACCTCGCTCTCGGCGCCGGCGAGCCTCGAGCGTCCGAAGCGCGCAGCGGATTGAAGCTGATTTGTGGAACTCGAAGGGCGATGGGTCATGAGCATCAGAGTTGGGCAAAGGGATGAAAAATGTTGAACCCCATCACCGTTGAGATCGTCAGGAATGGATTGATATCCGCCGCGGAAGAAATGAACGCGATGCTGATCCGCTCCGCATTCACGCCGATCATCTATGAGATGAAGGATTGCGCTGTTGCGATCCTGGACCGCGACCACAAGGTTCTCGGCCAATCGTCGGGCCTGCCGATATTTCTCGGCAATTTGGAAATCTGTTCGGAATATACGGAGCGCAAATTCGGCAGGCACATTTGGCGCGAAGGCGACATCTGGGCACTGAACGACACTTACGTGGTTGGAACCCATCTCAATGACGTCTCTGTATATGCACCGATCTTTTTCAGGGGCGAGCTCTTTGGCTTCGCCGTATCCCGAGCCCATTGGCTGGACATTGGCGGCAAGGATCCGGGACAGTCGTTCGATTCAACGGAGATATTCCAAGAGGGCCTACGCCTTCCGCCCACCCGAGTGGCAATAGGAGGTGAAATCAATCACGACGTGGTCGACGTGATCGAGGCCAACACCCGATTACCCAAGGGAGTAATCGGCGATCTCAAGGCGCAGATCGCGGCTGCGAACGTCGGGTCTCGCCGCGTCATCGAACTCCTCGACAAATATGAAGTTGAAGTTGTTAACGAGGCAAAGAAAGTCATCTTCGATCAAACCGAAAGCTTTGAACGGGCAGCCATCGCAGCGATTCCGGATGGAGAATACTCGGCGGAAGGCTTTGTCGACGATGACGGATTGGGGAACGGCCCGCTTCAGGTGAAAATGCGAGTTACTGTAAAGGGTAGCGATATCGAAATCGATGTAACCGAGGCGAGTGATCAGGCGCCTGGCCCGATCAACAGCGGGGCTTCCCAGACAATCTCAGCATGTCGAGTCGGATTCAAATATCTGTTCGCATCCGACAAGCCGGTTAACGGTGGCTCGTTTCGATCGCTGTCAGTAAGACTGCGCGAAGGATCGTTTCTCGCCTGTACCTGTCCCGCACCCGCAAACTGGTACTTTAGTTCCCTGGGGTTGCAAATCGACCTCCTCGCCAAGGCACTGGCCGATGGGATGCCAGACCACGTTACAGCTGCTGATTATGGCGATTCAAATCCGGTGATCATGTCGGGCATGGATCCCCGTAGCGGAGGGATTTTTATCGATTTCGAGTGCCATGTCGGAGGCTGGGGGGCGTTCCGTGGCCATGATGGGATCTCGGGGCTGATCAACAAAGTGAATGGCGGCCTGAGGGACATTCCCATAGAAGTTTGCGAAACGCGCTATCCGCTCAGGATAAGGGAGTATTGCCTCCGCCCAGATTCCGGCGGCGCCGGACAATGGCGTGGCGGCTGCGGCATAAACAAGACGTATGAGATGCTGTCCGACAATTGCTCTGCCGGCTTCTGGTGGGAAAGGTCTGTTACCCCTGCTTGGGGCCTCCTCGGCGGGATGCATGGACGTCCGCCATCAGTAATCGTGAAATCTTCCGAAGCAGGAGAGATCAGCCGCCTGAAAGCCAATGGCATCAAGCTGAAGTCAGGCGATTTGATTATTTGCCGATCCGGCGGGGGCGGCGGGTACGGTTACGCTTCGCAACGCGATAGAAAAGCAGTCGAAGACGACATCGCGGACGGTTTTATTACCGTGGAAGGCGCAATTCAAGATTACGGCTACGAACTGAACCGCTGATCGAAGAGTTCGTTCGTATTTGTAGTCGGGAAACTCTCGCTCAGCCGGGAATTTAGGAGAAAAGATGCACGATAAAAACAGGTCGCTTGTGGATCTGGACAAGCACGCGCTGATCCATCCATACACAAATCTTGCCAACCATCAGCGCACTGGCCCGTTGGTAATTGAGCGTGGTGACGGCATCCACGTCATCGACGAGAATGGCAAGAGCTATATTGAAGGGCTGGCTGGTCTTTGGAGCACTGCGCTTGGCTTCAGCGAACCCGAACTTGCGGCCGCGGCTGCCAAGCAGTTCGATGCGTTACCGACCTATCACAGCTTCAACGGCATGGCCACTCGACCAATGATCGAACTCGCCAATCGCTTGAAGGATATGGTTCCCATATCTGACGGGCGTGTTTTTTTTGCCAATTCCGGCTCTGAAATCAACGACACGGTAATCAAGCTGATCTGGTACACCAACAATATTCTGGGTCGTCCCGAGAAGAAGAAAATCATTACGCGTATGCGCAGCTATCACGGCGTCACGCTTGCGACCGCTTCCATGACCGGTTTGGGAACTTGTCACGACGGCTTTGACCTGCCGTTGGACCGGTTTTTTAAATGCATGTGCCCAGATTACTATCGCGAGGGCCTGCCTGGCGAAAGCGAAGAGCAGTTTTCCGAGCGCTGCGCGGACGATCTTAGAAAGTTGATCGAGCACGAGGGCGCGGGCACAATTGCAGCATTCTACGCCGATCCGGTAATAGCTGGCGGCGGTGTGGTGCCGCCGCCAGCAGGCTATTTCGATAGAGTTCAGAAAATCCTGAAGGAAAATCAGATTCTATTCGTGGCGGACGAGGTTATTTGCGGCTTCGGGCGCACCGGGCGCGCATTTGCCTCCGATACCTACCATCTGCAGCCAGATGTTATCACAGTCGCCAAGGCCCTGTCCTCCGCCTATCTGCCGATCTCGGCTGCAATTGTGGCGCCGACTATCTGGGAACCGCTTATAAGCGGAAGTGAGAAATATGACGCATTCGCCCACGGCTTTACCTATTCGGGTCATCCGGTATCCGCGGCAGTTGCGCTCCGGACACTGGAAATTTATGAAGAACGCTCGATTTTCCAGCACGTGCAGTCTGTCGGAAAACATTTTGCGCAGCGCATTGATTCCTTCGCCGGCCATCCCATGGTTGGGGATATTCGACGGGTCGGTCTGCTCGGCGGGATTGAATTTTCGTCTGACCCAGCCACTAAGGCGCAGTTCGATAAGTTACTGAAAGTGGGCTCATTCTGTAGCCAGAAGTGCCAGAACCATGGACTGATCATCAGGAATATGGGCGACATCATCGCTTTTTGCCCTCCGCTGATCATCTCGGAACCGGAAATAGACGAGATGTTCCGACGGTTTGAGTTGGCCTTAGCCGAAACTTGGCAAATGGCAAAAGCCAATGCGTAGCACCGAGGTGACAGGCCAGCATAACTCGATGATTGCGGGAGCAAATTCAGACTACCCGACGCTCGGGATATTCATCGATGGTGAATTTATCGAGTCCAGCTCGGCGGCGCCCAAGGAAGTGATAAACCCAGCTGACGAGACAGTGTTAGGTCTTCTGCCTTCGGCCACTCCCCAATTGCTGGAAAGGGCGCTGCATTCGGCTGAGCGCGCGTTTGGGTCCTCGCGCCGATTCTTGCCTGAGAACCGGCAGGAAGTATTGGCCCGAGCGGCCGATATCCTTGCGGAAAGGGAAGCCACGATTTCCTTGCGTATAGTTCTAGAGCAGGGCAAGCCGTTGGGTCAGGCCCGGGCCGAGGTCGGCCGGGTCGTCGAGCTGTTTCGATATTATGCTCATTTGGCGCTGGAATTGTGCGATGCTGATCTCGGGGATAACCGACACGCAATCAGACGTTCGTCGAAACCGGTGCCGATCGGTGTGGTTGCAGCCTTTACCGCTTGGAATTTTCCTCTGGTGCTGCCGGGGCGTAAGCTGGCGATGGCTATAGCTGCTGGCTGTCCCGTTATCTTGAAGGCGGCAGAGGAAACGCCTGCGGCAGCAATAGAGCTCGTACGGGCCCTTCAGGAAGCCGGGTTGCCCGAGGGGTATCTGAATCTGGTCTTTGGCAATCCCGCTGAGATTTCGAAACAATTGATCGCATCGCCGGTCGTTCGAAAAATCTCGCTCACTGGCTCGATCCCTGTTGGTAAAGCTCTTGCGCGACTGGCGGCGGAGGGAATGAAACCCGCAAGCATGGAATTGGGCGGGCACTCAGCCGCACTTGTCTTCGCAGATGCCGATATAGAGGCAGCAGCAACTGAACTTGCCGCAGCCAAATTTGCGAACGCCGGCCAGGTCTGCACCGCGCCCAGCCGTTTCTTCATCGAAATGCCAGCTTATAACAGTTTCGTGGATGCATTCTTGTGCAAAGTTAAGAGCTTAAAGGTTGGAAAGGGGCTGGATCCCAATACGGATATCGGTCCACTCGCGCATTCTCGTAGAATTGATGCGACAGTCGGGGTGGTCGAAGACGCAATAGCCCGTGGAGCTCAGATCGTTACCGGTGGCAACAGGGTCAAGGGGGCGGGTTATTTCTTTGAACCGACAGTACTGTGCGAAGCGATGGCTGAAAGCGTTATTATGCGCAATGAATATTTCGCGCCACTCGCGCCGATTAATGGGTTCAAGAATGAGATGGAAGCGGTGCGTATGGCGAACGCCTTGCCGTATGGGCTAGCCGCCTACATCTATACGCAATCACGCGAACGCATCGAACGTCTGACTATTAGTTTGGAAGTGGGTGGCGTGTTCATCAACACGACCGCCACAGTGACGGAACTAACGCCGTTTTGCGGAGTGAAAGAAAGCGGCTACGGATACGAGGGTGGGCGCAGAGGGCTTGATACGTTCCTTCACTATAAGCTCGTCAATACTGCGATCTGACTCAGTTCTAATGATTTGGATCTGGCTCTTTTCAGAGGGGATCAGCTCCATGGTCCAGCAAGTTGCGTTGCCGTTCTTGACCGGCGGGATTGACCGTCGAGGCCAACGCCGAGAGCAGGGCGCGGGCGCGGGTCTTTCTCCTCTTTGCCACCGGGGCGTCGCGCCGGATCCACAGCCGCCATCTTCGACGAGTATCGGATATTCCCCGTGCTGGGCTGAAGGTTCGGTCTGCTCGTCGCTCAGCGGGTTGTCCCAATGCGTCGTTATGCCGTCGACGAATCTTTGCCCAACGTTTGGCGGCAGCGTTGTGGCCGACCGATCGCGCCGCACGCCGCCCCTCTAGTGTCGGGCGAGTTGAGAAACTGACCCCGCATTGCCTCAAGCAAAATGTTACCAATAGTGTCGCTGTTCCGAATGGGATGGTCAGGTGTTGTCATCCCGATTCGGAGGATGGATGGCAAGGCGGATCAGCATGGCGACACGGTCGGAATTGGTGGAAGCAATTGTCGAGCGGTATCGATCGGGGAGCCGAAGCGATAAGCGCCATCTCAGCCAGCCGAAGATGCTGAAGCGCGTGACCGGTATCCATCCAGCGGCGGCACGCCGCCAGGCCTTACCATGGCTTCTTCGCTGCCGCTGCAGGAGGAACTCCCCACGCGAGCGCTGGATGTCGGTGCCGAGCCTACCCGCCAGCGTCGACCGCCTCCTCAGGAGCACGCCGAACCTTTGCGAAGTGGTCAGACTGACCGGATTTCATTGCCCTTTTATCTATCCTGACACCAACGCTCGCCTGGCTTCGCGGCGAGGGAGGCAGAGTGGCTGCTTTCATGCTCGTCGACTTCCTCCTGGCAGTCTCACGTGCCCCCTCGTCATGCCTTGGCCAAATGAGCGTAACTTGCTGCAAAACGGCCGAATTTGTGCTCCCCACACGTCACCAGCTTATAGCGACGCGGGTTGCTGTCCGTGACGCAAGACGCCAGCGGCTCGATGACTGAATTGAAATCAGCATCAATAAAGAATGGGATCGAGTACCGCTCGCGCCCAGAGGTGTTAACCACGCGGTGCATGTTGGCCAGATAGAGGTCATTGGTGAGCCGCTGGATCAGGTCGCCAATGTTGATGACGAAGGTGCCGTGGATAGGCGTGCCCTCCACCCAGTCGCCTTCCCGATTCATGACCTGAAGACCGCCCACGTCGTCCTGTGCCAGGATGGTCAGATTGCCATAGTCCGTGTGCGCACCGATACCGATGATGTTTTCCCCGACATAGCCACCCTGCGGAGGGTAGTGGAGAAGGCGCTGGATACTGATCGGGTTGCGCATCAGTTTCTCGAAATGATTTTCCTGCAAGTCCAGACTGAGAGCGATGCCCTTCAACAGTGTTTTCGCGAGGATGACCATTTTCTGATGGTATGCGTATGTCAGCTCGGAAAACTCGGGCAGGGTTGAGGGCCACTGGTTGGGACCAAAAAACGGACCTTCCAGGCTCGGACGCTCAGGGCCGATGTCAAAGCATTCTTTGAGGTCTTTCGTCTTGCCTGGATCGGTGTTTTCCCCGAATGGCTCGATGTATCCGCGCAGCGCAACATCCGATTTGCTTACGTGCAGTTCCATCTTCTGCGGCATAGGCAAATCAAAAAACCGGCGACTCACGTCGAACACCGAATCGACGAACTCGTGAGGAATGCCATGGTTCTTGACGTACATGAAACCAGTGTTCGACAGCGCCCAACGTATCTGCTTGGCCACTGCCTGCTTATTGCTGCCATCGAGAAGGGGCGCGATATCGACCACCGGAATCTTGTCAAAGCTTTCGCGCTTCGCACGCAGCTTGTCGTCCAGTCTGGCAACGAGATCTACGGACATGAACATACCTCATCTGTTTGTGAATTCCAATGCAGGGGAAGAGCGCGCCGTTTTCTGGCAAATACGGCAAACGCGGTGAGCCAGCTGAAGTCAGCGGTAGCATGACTTTCCAGAGCGGGGGTCGCGCAAAAAAGTAACTTGCCAAATGACTTTATTTCGGCTGCTAGACCATTTGGCTTTGCATATAAGATGAGCCCATAGCCGAACTGGAGCTAGGCTCATGTCGTTCAAAGGCGTTATTCCGCCCGTCACAACGCCCTTTAATGCGGACGGATCTATCGACCGTGACGGCTTCTGCGTAATGGTCGAGCATCTCGTCGCGACTGGCGTCCACGGGATCCTTGTCGGTGGCACGACAGGCGAGTACTACGCCCAGTCACGCGATGAGCGTGTCGTCCTGCTAAAACTTGCAAGGAGCATGGTGAAGGGGGAATTGCCCCTGATTGCTGGCGTCGGCGCGATCCGCACGGAAGACTGCATCGAATATGGCTGGTTGCAAAGGACCTGAAGTACGACGGCATCCTGATAGGTTCGCCCTACTACGCTGTCCCCACGCAGCTCGAACTTGCCAATCATGCCCTTGCAATTGACAAGGCCGCCGATCTGCCGGTGATGCTCTACAACTATCCCGGACGGACCGGCACGATGATGGATTTCGAGTTCCTGGACCGCGTCGGTCGCAGCTCCAATTTCTGTGCAATCAAGGAGTCGAGCGGCAGCATGAATCAGCTGCACGCCCTGGCTCGTGACTATCCGCATATCGACCTGTTCTGCGGGATGGACGATCAGGCGCTCGAATTCTTCGCCTGGGGCGCCAAGGGTTGGGTCTGCGGAGCGGGCAACTGCCTGCCGGCTGAGCACCTCGCGTTGTACGAAGCGTGCGTTATTGAGAAGGATTTCACCAAGGGCCGGCAGATCATGTCGGCCCTTCTACCTCTGATGAGGCTTCTCGAACAGGGCGGCAAGTTCGTCCAAAGCATCAAGTTCGCGTGCGAATTGGCTGGATTGCCGGCTGGGCCGGTGCGCCGACCTATGCGGGCACTCGACGACCAACAAAAGCGGGAACTCGAGTCGACGATCCGCACCCTTAAAGCAGTCATCGCGTCGATCACTACAAAATCCCAAAAGAGGGCTTCCGAGAATGTCATCGCTATTAACGCGTGATGAGTACCAGAACTTGGCGGACAGCTTGCCACTGCCTACTAACGCAGCGATCGACGGCACGGCGCGGGCAGCACAATCTGGGGATACATTCGAAACCATCAATCCCGCCACGGGGCAGGTCATCGCCAGGATCGCTTCCTGCGGCCAGCCCGACGTCGATCTCGCTGTCGAAAAAGCACCACTGGCGTTTGAATCGGGCGTCTGGTCGCGTGCGCATCCGAGCGAGCGCAAGCGCGTTCTGCGGCGGCTAGTAAAACTGATGGAGCGAGACGCCCATGAGCTTGCAGTGCTTGAGACGCTTGAAAGCGGCAAGCCGATCTATGACGTCGAAACCATAGACAGCCCTGCACTGCCTGGAATGGCACGCCGAAGCCACCGACAAGCTCTACGGCCAGACGTCGCCTTCCGGTGATGATGTCGTATCGATGATCGTACGCCAGCCGCTCGGCGTGGTCGCTTGCGTTCTGCCCTGGAATTTCCCTATCCTGATACTGGCATGGAAGATCGGGCCAGCTCTTGCGAGCGGCAACTCCGTAATCGTCAAGCCGGCCGAGCAGACCAACATGTCAACTTTGCGCATTGCCGAACTGGCGCATGAGGCGGGGATCCCCGCGGGCGTCCTCCAGATTGTAACCGGTCCCGGCGAGATCACCGGCAAGGCACTCGGCCTGCATCCCGACGTCGACATGGTCGCCTTCACTGGTTCGACCGATGTCGGCCGGAAGTTCCTGGAATATTCCGCCAGGTCCAATCTCAAGCGCATCGTGCTCGAATGCGGCGGGAAGAACCCCTGCATCGTTCTGGATGATGCCGAGAACCTCGATGTCGTAGCACAGCATGTCACCCAGGCGGTCTTCTCGAACATGGGCGAGAACTGCTCGTCCAATTCGCGCCTCATCGTTCACGAGAAGATCAAAGACCGCTTGGTGGAAACGGTCCTGCACAAGCTCAGGGAATGGCCTCTGGGGGAACCGCTGAACCCAGCCAACCGGCTCGGTGCCATTGTCTCGAAGGAGCAGTTCGACCGAATTATGGCCTACATCACGAAGGGGCGGGCGGAAGGCGCCAGGATGGTCACGGGCGGGAACGCCCACAGGTACGGGAAAGGCTTTTTCATCGAGCCCACCGTGTTCGACGATGTTACCCCCAAAATGACAATTGCACGGGAAGAAATTTTTGGACCGGTGCTTTCCGTCATTAAGGTTACCAACGCTGATGAAGCAGTCCGGGTAGCAAATGACACGCAATATGGACTTGCAGCCTCGATCTTCACAGCCAATCTTGGCAAGGCACATCGTATCGCGCGAGACATCCGCGCCGGAACGGTGACCATCAACTGCTATGGGGAAGGAGACATCTCGACGCCCTTCGGCGGCTTCAAGCTTTCGGGCTTCGGGGGACGGGACAAGTCGTTGCATGCCCACGACCAGTATACCGAACTCAAGACCATCTGGACGGATATTTCCGATCCTGAGGTCTCGCGTTCGGTAGACTAGCCGATCGCAAAGATGGACCACGCGGCTGCCCGCACGCCTGCGGACACGTCCCTGTCCGGCTGGTACGGTATTCTGCCGCCTCCCAAGGCACCGGAGGTGCTGCGCGACCGTCACAAGGCAGACTGGCTCATTGTCGGAGCCGGCTTTGCTGGTCTGGCGGCCGCGCGGCGTCTGTCCCAACTGGTGCCGGACGAGCGCATTGCGGTCGTCGACGCCCAACGCATCGGTTGGGGTGCTGCCGGGCGCAACTCCGGCTTCATGATCGATCTTCCGCACGAACTCGGCAGTGAGCACTACGGCGGAAGCCAGGACCGCGACCGCCGGCGCATCCGCCTGAACCGGGCCGCGATCGAATTCTCTGCTTCATCCGCAGACGAGTACGGTCTGCAGAAGTTCTTTGTTCGGGCCGGCAAATTTCATGGGGCGGCAACCGGCCACGGTCTCTCTGCCCTACGCGGGTTCGAGGAGCACCTGACGGGATTAGGCGAGCCATTCGAGCGGCTCGACGCGCTGCAGCTGAAGGAAATCACCGGAACCGACTTCTTCGCCGGAGGTACCTTTACGCCGGGAACAGTAATGGCACAGCCGGCCGGCTTCATCCGCGGCCTCGCCCAAGGGTTAACCCGCGGTCTCCATATATTCGAGAATTCGCCGGTCATATCTCTGCAGACCGGCAAAATGCATAACGTGAGGACGGCCGGGGGCGAGATCACCGCGCCGCGGCTGATACTGACGGTCAACGGTCATCTTGAAAGCTTTGGCTTCTTCAGGAAACGCCTGCTCCATGTGTTCACCTACGCCAGCATGACAAGGCCGCTCTCCAGGACCGAACAGGCGCTTCTGGGCGGTCAACCGACCTGATCCCGGCTGATCCGATGGGATCAACTATCCGGAGGATCGGCAACCGGATCCTCGTCCGCAACACCTTTACCTATAATCCGGATATGTCCACCAGTGAGAAGCAGATCCGTCGGATCGGCGCTGCGCACGACCGATCGTTCCAGGCGCGCTTCCCTATGCTGGGTGAAATACCGATGGAATTTCGCTGGGGAGGCCACTTGTGTCTCTCCCTCAATTCAGCGCCCGCATTCGGCGAAATTGAGGATAGGGTCTTCGTAGCCGGATGCTGCAATGGCCTTGGAACGGTGCAAGCTACCCTCTATGGGATGCTGGCTGCCGATCTTGCCGCCGGTAGCAACGAGCCGATGGTTGCAGACGCCCTGAGCGAGCCAACCCCAGTTCGGCTGTATCCAGAACCGCTGATGTCGATCGGAGTGCCGTTGAAGCTGTGGGCGATGCAGAAGCGGGCCGGCAGAGAGCTCTAGCTTTCTCGTTCTTGCGCCGCCGTTTCCCGGATCCAGCTACGGAGGCTCTGCGCGGTAGGGGACAGTGTGCGATTTTCAAACCAGGTGAGATAATAGCTACCAGGGGCGGGCAACTCGAGATCCGTCAGTCTGACGAGTCTCCCTTCTTCGATCTGCGCCTTGACAAGGCGGTGCCAGCCAACAGCCACCCCTTGATCGGCTTGAGCGGCCTGGAGAGCCACGAAGAACTTGCCGAAGCGCCGACCACGGGTCGGCCCATGCGAGACTCCCGCGCGCCGCAAGACCTCGTCCCAGCCAGCCCAGTCGGGATCCACCCAGTCAACGTGCAGCAAAGGAAGGTCGGCCAACGACTCCGCTGTTGCGTCGCGATGCTTGCTTGCAAATCCAGGGCCGCATACCGGGTAGATTGTTTCATCGAAAAGGAGTTCAGCATCTTCATTCGACCACGATCCAAACCCGTAGCGGATACGCAGTTCGACTTCGGCGCGCCGGTATTCTCGAGGATTGTCCGAAATCAGGTGGTCAACGGCAATGTCCTGATTTCGCGTCCAGAAGTCCGGCATCCGTGGGATCAACCACATCGACGCGAACGCATCAGAGCAGGCGAGAGTGACGTTCTTCGCCCGGTCGCCGTGCTTCACATTTCGGACGATATCTGCGGCCCGCGAAAAACCGCTGGCCAACGCGCCATAAAGGTCTTCGCCGGCGCCTGTCAGCGCCACGCCGGTTGCCAGCCGAGCGAAGAGCGGAACACCGAGCTCATCCTCGATCGCTTTGATCTGCCGGCTGACAGCCCCGGGAGTGACGTTCAGTTCGGCAGCAGCCAATTTGAATGACAGGTGCCGGGCAGACGCTTCAAAAACAGCCAAAGCAGTCAGGGACGGCAGGTCGTAATAGCGGCGAACCATCTCAAGCTCCAAATACTTCGACAATCGCGCCGGGCGACAAATATATCAACCACTCGGTACTTTTGGAAATCGGGTTGCAGCTGATAATCTGCGTTACGGCCGATTATGGCCGCAATTCCAACCCAGCTGCGCCGCAGCTTAGTAAAACTGCTCGAACCATGCTTCGCGATCTGCGACGCTGCCCGATCAAAGTCCGACACCGCTGTAGCGTAGCACAATCCGTGGCGATGCCGCTGACTGACAACTCAACAAGGAGGTGAAACTTTTGCAGGACTGCCCCACTAGTCTTCGGCGGCCTTTCAGAGATTATGATGGGAACTTTTCTCAAAGGTTGACTTGAGCCGTGACTGGCATTGATAAGAAAACTGCGGTGATAACAGGCGCTGCGGGATGCATAGAGCGAGCTATCTCCAGGCAGTTCGTTGAAAGGGCTTTCGTGTGGTTGCGAGCGACCTCGACCAGGCCGGACTCGACAGGCTTGAGGCAGAACTAAATCTATCCGGACAGAATGTCTGGACCAAAGCTGGTGACCTCAGGAGCAAGGACCATTGCGAGGATTTGATCGAGTACTCCGTCCAGGCGATGAGCGCCTGTCATTCTCTTCTTTGTGCGGAGCGACGTTGACGCAGCAACCTCTGGACTGATGATTCCTTTAGATGCCGCTGACCATAATGGCGCAGGATGACTTCTCACCACTGATGCAGGGGCGCTGTGTCGTTTCACTCCGAGAGGGCTCTCTCATTGCACAATTGCGTTTTGAGAGATGCTCAAGCGTCGCGGAGATAGCCGTCCCAAGGTCCAGCCATTGGGATCATCGGAGCGAAGATCCAGACGTTGCGCCATTCTGCAAGACTGTCAGGCGGCCCATGCAGAGATGCGGGCAGCGGTTAAGCGGGTCGCTTTACCGGGCCTCCAGTAGGCGTGGCGCGCAACAGACAGGTGGAGAAATTGAGTCAGGACAATGACAAAGGATATGCCGCTTGTATTCGAGACATTTCTGGAAAGGCTCTCGGAGAGCGTCGACGAAACAGATTTTCGGGATGCCTTGGCCAGCGCGGCCTCAAGATTTGATCTACTCACGTTTGCGTATCTATCCCTGCCCTCACAACCTTCCGGCGAGCCCAAGTTGATCTCAAATTATCCGCGTCCCTGGACAGCGCACTATCTGCGAAACCAGTATCAGAGAGTCGATCCCGTCATCATGCGTGCGCGACTTGCCGAACGTCCATTCCAATGGGAATGCGACCTTCGTGGCGTTGAGACATCGAAGGTTCAGCAAAGGCTGTTCGCTGAAGCGGCAGAGTTCGGCATCTGCTCTGGATTGACGATCCCGATTGTCGATCGCAGAGGCCGTGTTGCTGTGATGACCTTTGCAGCGCGTGAGCCGTCCGCTTTACTGCGCGTCGCCGAGCGGTATGAGCAGGCGCTCCAACTCATGGCAATGTGCTTTCACATTCATATTCGCCGCAAACTCTCTGTCAATCGAACGGTTGACGGCATTTTGCTGACACCACGTGAATATGATTGCCTGCGGTGGGCGGCGCGCGGCACGTCCGCCTTGGATACGGCCTGCATCTTGGGCATCACGGCGCGCACGGTCGCTTTTCATCTGGATAATGCCAGGAATAAGCTCGGCGTGCGCACCAAAAACCAGGCCGTAGCGCTGTTAGCCTCCTCACGATCTTCAATTCTCTAGATTAGTAAACTGCTTCGACCATGGTTCCTCTATGCTTTGCACAGGCCGCTTCAGTAGGTGCACTAGCCTCCGATGGCAGGCTCATTCCTTGCGCAACATTGTGCCAGATAGCATTGCAAGCCCGTCCGCGAATTGACGGTCGCTGGAGTTATTCAGGCGGCCAGAGTTCATCAAAGGTCCCCGCGAATAGCTTATCTTTGGCGATCGGAACAAACGACGTCGATGGCGAACCGTTCTCGATGGCGGCGAGCGGGTAAGGTTCGGTTCCTCTCGCAATGACCATGCCGCATCCCGCGCCCATGGCTATCTTTGCTGCCATTAACTTTGTTACCATGCCACCCGAACTATAGCGGGTGAGAGAATGACCCGCCATGGCCTCTATCTCGGGGGTAATGCACCGCACTTCTGTCACGAGACGAGCCAACGGATTGTCGTGCGGGTCTTCCGTGAATAGGCCATCTAGGTTAGAAAGCAAAATTAAAAGGTCGGCTTTTACCATCTGCGCGACCCGTGCCGCCAGCCGGTCATTGTCGCCAAAGCAGATCTCGGCCGTTGCGGTCGTGTCGTTCTCGTTGATGATGGGTACGGCCCCGATTTTGAGAAGTTGTTGAAGGGTCGACCATGCATTGTGCCGGCGATTCTGGTTCTCTATGTCTTGGCTGGTCAACAACATTTGCCCCGACGCAAAACCATGGCGCTTTAATCTCTGTTCGTAAGCAAGCATAAGTCGAACCTGACCAATTGCCGCCGCCGATTGCTTCTCCTCAATTCTGAGAGGTCTGTCTAACCCATCGAATTGACAAGATCCAAGCGCGACAGCGCCGGATGTAACGAGAATCACTTGCTGCCCGCGTGAGAAAAATCGGGCGACATCGGCTATTAGCGAATCAAGCCAAGCGCCGCGCAGCTTTCTCGTTTGTGGATCGACAAGCAGTGCAGAGCCAATCTTCACGATGATCCGGCGAGCTGAACGCAATTGGCCCGCGCTTGTAGTCTTTTGGATTGGGTGTTGCTGCCATGGCAGGGAAGACATTTTTTCAATCTCTTGGTATCCAAACAGGCGGCTGTGCGGCCTTGCAGGATGATCAGATTTCAACTTCTTTGTATGACCTAACATTTTCGGAGCCGCCGAGGACTTGCTGCGGAACGTACCACTTGTCAGTGATTTCGGTCGTGAAGAGTCTTTAAATTCGTTGTAACCGGGGGTTCACGATGATTAAAGGCGCGCATGGTGTCCTTGCTGCCGCGTCAGCTGCCAGTTGCCTTGCCAATCTATGAGTTCATTTGGTCAAATCAGACTGCTGCGGCGATCGAGCAGCGAAACTCGGGGTCTGCACGTTGCGTGCCCAGCCTAAGTCGAATAGCGCCTCGCCGTTGATTGCAATTCGGATATTCAGCGGCCCGAATCTGTTCGGCGCTCTGTCCATACCCAACCATACTACTGCGGGGAGCGAGGCTACGAGGAACTGCGGGGTTGTCGTCGCATCATCCAGCGAGATCGCTAAGGACGCACAGGCAACTGCCAAACCCTGTTTCGCTGGAAGAGCGCTCTCGCCGCCTCGGCTTCGTCCTGCGGGCGCTCAACGGTTCGCCTGCGGGCAATTCCCACCGGAAAATTGCGTCGGCCAACCGCGGGTCGGCGCCGACTGGAAAGGTCCTCCCGATCATCTGTGCGACCGCGTTCGCTGCGCCGTGGCCATGTGCCGATGAATGGCGGTAGCCAGTTCGTTGCTCAAGAAGCTAACGCCTTGCCCTTTTCGTCAGCCCGGAACAGTTCCTTGTAGCCGGTCGTAATCATCCAGTTCGCCCGGTCGATATGGCTGTGAATAGCTTTGCGGGCGCGCCCCGGTTCAAGTGCCGGGTCAATACCGAGAATGAGATCGGCCATCTCTTCTACGGTAGCATTGTCGGCGCAGGCGTCGAGGATCCTCAGATAGATTTTGAAATGCTGCCTGTCATAGCTCGTGAGGCTGTCTGACCAAGGGACCTCGTCGAGCAGTGTTGAGCTTTCAGTCCAATCTGTTCCCGTTGTTCGATTCATGTCTGCCGCGAACCTCGCATCTTGATCGCTGGATCCAAGGCAGAATATCCCAAAATGGGATAATCCGAAACGGGGATTAGTCGCTGAGCCGGTCTTCACCTGACCGGTTCACCTTAATGCCCAAATCTCTTCGATCTCCCCGCCACCAGCGGTTTCTGACCCAGTTGATCTCACTGCGCAAGGTCAAAGGACTGACGCAGGCGCAGGTGGCTGAGAAGCTTGGTCGTCCGCAATCCTTCGTGGCGAAATATGAGGGTGGAGAGCGGCGTCTCGATATCATTGAGTTTCTCGACGTAACTGCGGCCCTCGACGCTGATCCGTGTGAGATTCTGTTGAGCCTGCGGACGTAGGGGGCGCCCGCGCCCATCACGCGTGCCGGGTGCCAGTGGGTCGCTCCCCGCTTTTCTTGGCTCAGAGCGTCTCGACCATTTCCGCTGCGCTCCCTAGCGCGCGTCGTAAGACTCTCGCAATTCTCTCTGTGGCGCCTTCCAGCAGGTGGCGCCGCATCCTTCTAGGCCCGCCGCGGCGTCCCGCAACCCTAGCTAGCTGTGCTTCGGGTCATTCTCCTCGTTCCGGTCCTTCGGATGCGGCGGCTCAGACCGCGGGTCCGTTCCTGTCATGACTCGCCGCCGCACCGCTTCCTGGGAGCGGCGATTGGCGAGCGGAGGACAAAACGATGAGACAGAAGCGTACGCCAGCGAAGAGCAGGCGAGGGCGGGCGCCATGTCCTCAAATCCGCTCTGCGGCTAGCGAAACGTCGGAATCGTTCCTGTCTCCGTCTTGTTGAGGCCAGTTGCGCGGGAATGGTCCCAAACCGCCGCCCAAGCGGGCGCGCCCATAGGTGGCGCAATGCTATCGGTCGTAGTCACGACCAGTCCGGGGACTCCGCGGCTGGGCTACACTTAACTAGTGTCCCGCAAGGTCACCCTTGCTGCCGCAAGCTGCCCGTTGAGCCACGCTTCGGCATGCTGCGCATAATTATGCCGACCGCCTGCGTCATCACGCTTGTCTGCCTGCGAATCCACGCGCGGGGAAGGCAAGTTGCCCGGGACCACAAGGATTGCGGCGGTTATCGTCACACCCGTCCGGCGAGATCGCTGTTCGAGGTGGCGAGGCTGGCATGCTGCGCAACGGCATTTCTGGGGGGCGCCGCGAGCATATACCCCTGCGGTGCGAGCCCGCATTCCCGTTTTGCTGCCCGTCCGACTCATTATGGACGCGATCTGGCCCGATCGGCGGTTGAAAGCCGCCTCCGGACTCTCTTGAAAGTGTCAACAGTTGCGGCGTAAGGGCGACTGCAAAAAATCCTGTTTCGCTCAAAGCGCGCTGCCGTCGCCTCCGCTTCGTCCTGCAGGCGCTTCGACGCTTGGCTTGCGGATGCCGAAGCACTGGGATATCCGCGCCGACTGGAAGTCCTCGCGATCATCTTCGAGCGCATTCGCGCTGTGGTGATGCGTCGATGCATGGTGGTTACGCGACTTCGTTGCTTGAAGCCAAGCGACCGCACCGCCCATTTCGTCAACTGGCGAACAAATCCTTGTAGCCGCTCGTCACCACCAGTTTGCACGGTCGAGATGACTGCGAAGAACGTTCCGTGCGCGCTCCGGTTCGCGTGCCGGATCAATGCCGAGGATCACATGGGCCATTTCCTCTTCAGTGGCGTTGTCGGCTGAGGCGTCCAGGAGCCTCATATAGGTTGTAAAGTGGTCCTTGTCGTAGGCTGTAATGCGGTCCGACCAGGGGACCTCGTCGGCAAACGGCGTGTTCGATTTGGGCTGTACATCGCCAATTCGATCTCCGGACAATGGACCCGCGAAGCCCTCTGCCTGCTAAATGTGGATTACATATTATAGTTGATAAACTCAAGCCGCCTGATCCGCTGGCTTGCGTGCATGGATATGCGCAAGTTGGTCGGCCGGAATGTACAGAGGATCAGGCAAAGGAAGCATCTGACGCAGGAGCAGCTTGCGGAGAGTTCCGGGTTCAGTCAGCAGTACATCAGCGGCTTGGAGAAAGGCCGAAGAAATCCGACAATTATCACGATCTATGAACTGGCGGCCCTCGGCGTCAGCCACATGGATCTGGTTCAGCCCGACAAACAGACCTGATGCCCCCGCCCTCCAAGTAGCTAGCGGCCTGATGGCGCGCGCCGGGGGCTCGTGAACCCAACCCGCTTTTCTTAGGGTCCCCCGGCAGCCCCTGCCATTTGGCTCGCCTGGCGCGGGCGCACCCTATTGGACAGTCGGCCGCTGCGGTTTTTGACCGCCTTTCCTGGGGCGTGGGTTGGTCGGCATCCCCTTTTAGGCCCGCCGCGGCCTCCCGCAACCTTCGCTCTCGCTTCAGGTCCTAATCTCTTGGTCACGGTCTCCGGATGCGGTCCGCCTCTTTCAGCGGGCCTAATCGCTTTCTGCCGCCCACCCCACTGGGACAGGCACGCGAGACGAGTATCGAGCGTTGCGGTTAGCGCACGAACAGCAAAGAACTGAAAAACAGGCAACTGTCGCAGCATGGCTGAACCAGCCATCTTGTCGGCATCTAGGAGCCGCGTGTTCGCCTTGCGCTGACACGAAGCTCAGACATGACGTCCGGGAGACGATGCTGGCAAATGGTCTGGCTGAAGCATTCCACCCACAATACCAAAGCCCGTCCCGATCCAAAGCGCTTCTAAGCACTCCATCTCAGGCGCGAGGCTGGCTGGCCAGTGCACCTTCTGGGTCCGCCGGAAGAGAATCCCGCCCGACAATAGCTTCATGAGGTCTTGCGCTGCAGTGTCGACCGTAAAAAAGGGCGCGCGAGGCGCCCTTCATTTTAAACCGGCAGTCGGGAAGCAGGCTTCACTCTGATATTCAAAAGCGGTAGGTGACACCTGCGCCTATCAGCCAGGGATCGAGCTCCGCCTTCCCCGTCAGCTTCGCGCCGGCCACCGTGACGTCGAAGTCCGGCTTCAGGAAAAGCTTCTTCACGTCGAAGTTGAGGCCCCAGTGCTGGTCCACCATGTAATCGAATCCGACCTGCAGCGCCGTGCCGAACGTGTTCTTCACCTTGAGAGCATCAGCGCTGCCAGTGTCCTGGTTGTAGAATATCGTGTAGTTCACGCCGGCGCCGACATAAGGCTTGAACGCGCCGAGATCGGTAAAATGGTACTGCAACGTGAGCGTCGGCGGCAGCAGCCAAACTTTGCCGATGTTGCCCAACCCTCCGATCGTCCCTTGGCCCGCGATGTTGGCATAGGTGGTACCGAGTATGAGTTCGGCGGCGATGTTGTCGGTGAAGAAATACGAGATATCGAGTTCCGGCGTCACCGTGTCCGAATACGAAAGACCGGAGCCGGGAAGCGTATCAACGTAGCCCAGATCTTTCGTAACGACGCCCAACGCCCGCAGGCGGACCTGCCAAGGGATTGGCGCTTCGGTGACCGAGGCTCCCGTCTCCGCCAGGACGGTCTCTGCTTGCGCAGGCTCCGCGGCGACGGCCTGCTGTCCCACCATGATCAGGGCCACCGCCGCTGCTGTTGCCCGCGCTACGCCCATTCGCGTTCTCGCCATGAGATTCACTCCTTGATGTTCAGAAAGGATGCACTGCACTATTTCGTCTCCTGCTCGAATGAATTGTTGATGGACCTCAAATGCCCCTCTTGCGTTGCAACGCGTTCCGCCGTCTCCGGAAGGTGATCGTTGAAGCCGATTGCGCTGCGGAGAAAATTGGTGCCTAGACTGATGAATGCGGCTTGCTCCCGATTGTCCTCGCCGCAGCCGTGCCCGCCTGCGCTGGCCTCGTAGAAGTAAGCGGGATAGCCAAGAGCCTGCAGTTTTGCGGCCATCTTGCGCGCATGGCCCGGATGGACGCGGTCGTCGCGTTTCGTGGTGGCGATCAGGATAGGCGGATAGGGCTGTCCCGGCGCTGCGGCGTGATAGGCGGAGATTTCCTTCAGGAAAGCCCAATCGTGAACCTTGTCCGGATCGCCATATTCGTCGATCCAGCTCGCGCCCGCCAAGAGCTTGGTGTAGCGACGCATGTCGATAAGCGGTGCTGTGCAGAACAGAGCCCCGAAATGCTCAGGATAGCGGGTCAGCATGTTTGCGATCAGCAGGCCGCCATTTGAGCCACCCTCGGCGGCAATCCGCCTCGGCAGGGTGATGCCCCTTCGCACGAGGTCGGCGGCAACGGCGGCGAAATCGTCATGGGCGAGACGCTTGCCCTCCCTGCGCCCGGCTTCGTGCCAGCGGGTGCCGAACTCGCCGCCGCCGCGGATGTTCGCCTCGACACACGTGCCGCCGCGCTCGAGCCACAGCTTGCCCAGCGGGGAGTTGTAGTAGGGCAGGAGTGATACGCCGAACCCGCCATAAGCGGAAAGGTGAATCGGAGCATCTCCGTTCCCGTTCGCCGGACCAACCTGCGTATAGGGGATCAGCTCATGATCGATAGAGACTGCCTCGTGGCGCGTGACCACCAGTCCGGATGCATCGAAATTCTCCGGGCTGCGCTTCAGGATTGCTGAAGCGCTGAGAGACGGCGCGGCATTCAGATCGAACAGCAAGAGCTGCGGCGGCGTGATCGGATCCTGAGCACAGATCAGGACCTCTCCATTGGTCTCGTGAACTGCCGCATCGAATGACCAGACGTTGACAGTACCTTCGGCGGGCAGGGTGTTCAGGACTCGGCGCGTCCATTCCTGGTGGCCGGGAGTGAACATCTCGAAACGCGGTGCGAGATTGACGAGGTAAGAGATAATGAGCTTCCCGTCATTCCAGAAGAATGACTGCATGGAGCGCCTTTCCCCTGGTTGAAACAGGGTCTCAAAACGGCGTCCGCCGGCGAGGAAAGTGGAAAGCGAGATGACGATCAGCGCGTCGGCGGGATGGGTGGTGCCTCCCACCGTCCAGGGCTTGCGCGGCCTTACCGCCAGCCAGTCGCCGAAGACCCGCCACGACGCGTCGCGAGGAAGATCGATCTGCCTCCTCGGCCCGCTCCTATCGCCGATCCAGCTGATCTTCTCGAAGAAGGCCGGCTGCTCGATGAACCAAAGGCGCTCGCTGCGGCCGGTGCGGTCCGAATGACCAGACACTTGGAAGCTTTCGAACCCGGCCTCGAAGATTGCCGGCGTGGTGAGGGGATCCGCGTCACGCTTCCACAGTCGAACGGTGCGCGCATAGCCGGAGCGGGTGGCCATGCCATTACCAAGCGCACTGAAAAGCAGAAGCGTGTCAGGGTCCAGCCAATTAACGTAGCCTTTGGCCTCGGGGAGGTTGAAGCCGTCGGCGACAAAGCTCAGAGAGATCAGGTCGAATTCGCGATGCGCGACCGCGTCGCTGCCGCCGCGCGACAGGCGCAGAACGGCTCTTTCCCGTCTCTCCGGCTCGATGGACGCGCCGTCCCAGATCCAGTCCTCTCCGTCGCTAGCCGCGAGAGCATCCAGATCGAGCAGTAGCTCCCATTGGGGATCCGCCTTCATGTAGGAGGCAAGGGTGGTCCGGCGCCACAGTCCGCGTGGATTACCGTCATCTCGCCAGTAATTGTAGAGGTACTGACTACGGCGCGCGATCAGGGGAAGATTGTCGCGATTGTCGAAAATGGCTGTCAGAGCCGCGCGGTCGCGCTCGAACTGCGTTCCACCGAAGTGCTTCAGAGTCCTTGCCGATTGGCCGGCGGCCCAGGCAAGTGCCCGCTCGCCCTCTACTTCAAGCCAGACATAGGGATCGTCGTCGGGAGCATCAAGCGTTGGACGGACATCAAATGCGTTCATGTCCGGACAGCCTTCAAAAAGAAGGGATAGAGGCTTCCGTCGGCTCGGGAACGCTCAGTGTCGGTAGCGGCGCCCACATGTTCGAAAAGCGTGATCATTGATGAGTTCTTCCAGTCGGTGCGGCATCGCAGTGCTTTTGCGCATAGGGCCGCAACCTTCGTGCCAACTGGGAAAATCGTTTCGGAACAATGCGATCGCCCTGGAAGCGTTGTGTCACATGTCCGACATCGTCGAGAATCCGACAACGAGTGCTCCTCCTAATCACCGGATCAACCTCCGGCGCCAGTCGTGGACACTGTGCAGAACTCGAGAAGTGAAGCTCATTGGAGTGAACCTGGTTGACGCCCAACATCTTCGCTCTGGAGCGCTTCACGCACACGGATTTATGGCAGACACCATGATGCGATCGATGCGGTTAGAGACCAAGCTGGCTGCGCCTGTGAGTTTCAGCCGCCAGCTGGAAGCAGCGGAGTTCTGAGGAGAAGGGTGGGGGGCCCAAGCCCTGCCGCAATCTTGGCCTGCACCGTCCCCTTGATTGCTGTCGATCAAGCCAGGAAGCTGCATTCGGGCGAACGCATGGCGCTGGTCCCCATGGCAACTTGGGCTGATGTGGGGCCGTCCGATATGCGATACGAGGGTCTAGGATAGGGGAGCTCGGGCTCGGTAGTATCTCAGCGAGACGGCAATGGTCGACGAAGTCTTCCTGACGCCACGCATTGGTATGCCGCGGCAACAGGGGCAGTGCGGGCGCAAGTCTGGTCGTGAAATCGGCTGCTACAGGGGCATGCAGCGCTTCATCTCCATACCGTCCGCGAAGAAAGCGCGGCGCGAGCATCACCAAAGAGAAGCGGCGCGCCGTTCGTTTTGCGGTCCACTGACCAGTCGGCTTCACCTGTACAATACGGGCTGGCATAGCGTGAAACTTAGCCTCCAATGGCGGAAATTTCCCCCAGGAGACCTAGATGACTAAGCTTATAGCACCCGGGCTACGACAACCTGCCCACAACCAGCGTCGAAGCCACCGCCACGCCACCAGGTCTTCAGGGAACGTCCTGAACGGAACCCAGCCGGGCACTCCTATCAAAGCGACTCCCTTCGCATGCTCAGGCCGCGCTTGCTGTCGCTGCGCGGGACCGACAGCCTGCTTCTGCCCTGCACAGTGCCGACGACACATGCTTCGACGAAATGGCGTCATCGAGGTCGGGTGGCTTCGGCGCCGGTGCTTTGCAAAATTGCATGATGTTTGGACGTCCGTGGGGGCGGGCAAGGGGGCACAGTCGTGCCTGCAGTTCTCGTGACTGGCGCGGTCGAGGCTGATTGGCGGGATGAACGATCATATGACTGCACCGCTGGTATGACGCCGCGCGAAAGGGCATGGGAGTTTTTGCGCCGCAATCCAGCATTCCAGCGTGAGGTGACCGCTGCAAGCCAGCAGGCCAATAGCTGGTCTTACCAACCCTTGCTTGACCTGGTCGCGTCGGCCGGCGACCTGTTACGCTGGGGTGTTCTGTTTCGCCGAGTCTTATGGGCGAATTTCGATCGTTTCTGGTTCCGCTCTGGTGCGTCCATGTGTTGCCAGTCATTGCAGAACATCTGCCAGCATCGTCGGAGACAACGCCGTGCGAACTCTTGGCATTGCCATGTCGTGCGACGGTCCTGCCTGGCGCCCGGCAAAGGCCAACATGTTCTTCTTCGCAATGCCGAGCATACGCTCCAGCTCGCCGTCTCTGGCGTGGATATCTTGAGCCTGTCTGTCTCCGAACCGAGGCGATCTGGCCCGCGAGCTTTTGAGGCACCGCCTGAGGGCGGCTCGAGTGCCTCAATGCTCTAAGTGTGGGTCAACGTCTGCCTGCCCGCTGAATTTGGCACGCCTTACACCTACGTCACGACCAAGACCTTCCTGTTGCACTTCGGCCTCGACACACTGCGGGATTTGCCCGATTTCGAGGCGATTGAGGTTGCCGCGCTGCTCAGCAAGGAGAAGCTGCTGGCGGGCGATACTCCCATCGGGCTGGTGAGTGGTGGAGGAGGTGAGGAGCGACACTCCAAGGCCAGGACGGGCTAGCGCAGCAGATACATGGAAGTAATCGCTTGATATGAGCGGTTGAGAGTCGAATCAGGGAACTATGCGATCACTATCGATAAGAGGTGGCAATATCGATCGTGATTGTATCGGGCCACTCTACGGCGAAGGAGGCGGCAACTTGTGTCTCCGACCCGAAACGATTACCTTGCGGCCATTATGAGCAAGCATTTGCATCCGTCTTGACGACCGTGAACGCGCCCTGCAGCGTACAGCTGGACGACGCGGCGCTGGCCGATTGCTTTGCGGATCTCGATTTGGCCAAGCAGCATCCCGCTCATGTCAGCGCCTTTCTCGGCGAGGTCCCTCTCGCCCAGCAAGTCGAGTTCGCAACCGCGCACCACATTCGCGGTCGACGAGATGAAGGCTTTTGCCGCCAAGTTCTCTGCCTGGTCCGGCGAAAGCTATCCGCTCGCCGCGTAATGGCTGGACATGATAGCCGAGGCCCGTCCGAATGGCGGCGGCTTTTTCGTATTATATCGACCTGATCGACAAGATGCGGCGGAACAGGGGTCCACATGCGATGCGGCCAAAGCGGATCCAGCTCTCGAGCGCGACTACGGGGCAGGTGTGGTCGCTGGAGCCGCGGCCGACCTCGACCTCGCGCCAGCCGGTCTTGCCGCGTAGGGTGACCAGCAGCCCTTGCCGTCAAAAATCTCGATCCAGCCGGCGCCATCGCTGTTGTCGTCGCGCATGACGTCGAGACCGACGATCTCGGAGCGCCGCAGGCCGCCGCCACAGCCCAGGAGCAAAATAGCGCGGTCGCGCAGGCCCTGAGGTCGTGGCCGAGCGTGGCGATCATCGCCAGCAGATCGTCGCCAGGACCGCCTCTTTCTGCCGCGGTGGCTTTGCGTGCTTGCGGCGAATGCCGGCAAGAACCGTATAGATATGCCGCTCCGCGCGGTCCAACGGCCGGCCGCGCTGGGTAAAGTTCCAGGCGAGGCCGGAAAGCCGCCGCTCGATGGTCGCAACCAAAAGGGCAGGGGCGCCACGCTTCGGATCGCCGGCGGCGGTGCCCGAGGCACAGGCGCTGATATTGAGCCCGATCACCTTCGAGCCCGGAGCCAGGGGATCGAAGCCAGCGCGCCGGCACCAGGAGGAAAAATGCCGCCAATCCTTGGGGTAGGCGTCGCGCGTGTTCTCCGAGGTGGCGTTGTAGTCCCTCGCGGTCTCGACCAGTTCCTGGACATGCGCCGGGACTCTTTGAGCCGGGTCTCCATCTCCTTGTAGAGCTTGTCGAGCTCGCCATCGACTGGCTTCAGGTCGTCGATTGAACATTGCGTCCTCATAGGCTTTGTGCCTTGTTGTAGCAGGCATCGTCCGTTCGCGCGGCGGACACAGACATCACCGTCGCTGAGCCGAGAACGACGGTAAAAGAAAATGCACTCACTGACTTCATAACCAATCTCTTTTGCGGGTGATTTAGAAACGGACGCCGAGCTTGGCGCTGAACACGTGTGTCTGGGCATCCGAGGCGATCTGTCCCTGATAGGCGATGCCGAACGTCGCGTTCTCGGTGATGTTTACGTCCAGCCCAGCTTCGAGCAGAGCTGCGTTCTTTGCGATCGGCACGCCCTTGATGGCGAAGGACGAACCGCCAGCAAAGGCAAGAGCGGTATCCGGCCTGACGTCGCCGAAGGCGTGGCGCCAGCCAAGACCGCCGCGCGCGGTAGCAGTCACGGTGCCGAGGGTCAGTACCGTCGACGCACGCAGACCTAGCGTGGTAAACGCCGTGTCGCTCGAGCGATCCCCGCTCGACAAGGCGGCTGCGCCGCCATTCTCGGTGAAGCCATCGGCGTCAAAATTCACATAAGCGAGATTAGCGTAGGGCTCGAAGAAGCCGAAGCCGTATTGATACGGTAGCCGAGCTCGCCAAAGGCCTGGAACGTGCCGGCGTCGTAATCGGCCGAAAGGCTGTCGGCGAAGCCTGGAAAGACCACGGACCTGCCGGTCTCGATGCTGTGCCAGGCATAGGCAAGGCCGGAACGAAAACCGAGATTGCCGTTCTGCGTGCCGGCAAAAAGACCGAGATGGTAATTCTCGCTCGAGCCCGACGACGCGCGATCGTCCGCCTCCAAGGAGGTATGGCTGTAGCCGCTGATGAGGCCGAGCCGCCAGCTTTCGCCGACAGCCGCGTCACCGCCAGCCAGAAAGCCGCCGGTCGAGTGCTCGAGACCGGCGGCATTGCCGTCGCTGTCGAGATGACCCCAGGCGCCGAAGCCACGGCCCCATACGGCGAAATTCTCACTCGTTGCCGGGGCCAGTTCCAGACCACCCAGCCCATAAGTCATCACCGGAACGCTGGAGGCACCGACGCCGTCGAACGCCGCACGGATCCGTTCGCTCGCGGCATCGCGTACAGAATGACTGTCCTCGATGAGGCCGCTATGAATGGAAGCATGAACCTCGCCTGATAGCATATCGAAAGCGTTGCGGGCTTCCGGCGCCGTCAGGAACAGGATGTTGTCCTGGATCGGATTACCGCTTCCAAGCGCCTGAGCCGCTGCGGCGACCGAGCGTTGATTGAAGGTGCTGGCTACATCGGCAAACGCCGTCGATGTGCGGCTGATATCGAGATAGACATTGTTGGCATCGTAGACGAGCTGGAAATCGACGAAGGGCGTCGCGTCTGTCGCCAGAGCCCCCGTCAGCCCGCCATAGGTGCCGCTTACGCCGCCTGCTGCGGAGAGCAGAGTATATCGGGCATCGACCAATAGCGTTCCCTGCCGCAGGAGCTCGATCTGCGCGCCGCTGTCGATCGCCGCTGCTCCGCCAACATCGATGAGATCGGACGACCTTGCGAGGTTGACCTGATAGATCGATCCGGACTGCTGCGCGAAATCGCCCGTGACAGTCATTGTGGTGACGATCCTGCTCGGATCGGTCGCACTGCCAGGAGCGACCGTGCCGCCCTCGGAAATGGTGACCGCACCGTAGGTGCCGCCGCCTGCGACGACACCGCCGCTGTTTGCGATAGCCGTGCCCCCGATCTGCCCGTCATTCCCGAGAAAGCCGGACGTGGTCGCATCATGGGAAAGCACACCTGTATCGGCAAGCAGCAATCCCGCGCCGGAACCGACCGTCGTCATGCCGGAAAAATTGTTCTTTCCGCTCAGCGTTTGCACGCCACCGGCAACGAATAGTTTGCCGCCCATATTATTGTTATCAACGTCGAGGTCGTTGATGCTGCCGGCGAAAGTGTCGTTCGAAGCCGTTAGCACCAGGGTACGCTTGCCCAGTTCGACCGTTCCGCTGCCACTCAGGCTACGAATACGGGCATCGTTGTAGGCGTCGGAGATTCCCCAATAGTCGCTGCCATTTCCATGTTCGGAGATATCGAGCGTGCCGTCTGCAACGACTTTCGCTGACCGTTGGATGTTGCCGAGCCCCGCAAGCGAGAGATAGGCATCCTGAGCAATATTCGTCTCGCCGGTGTAGGTGTTGACATTCGTCATCCGGACCACCGTCTTTGTATCAAGCGTCAGCGATCCGGAGCCGGAGACGACACCCGCTATGCCGACCCCGCCCTCATTCCCCATGCTCGTCGTGATCCTGCTCAGACCGGTCCCTTCGGGTGCGGATGAATCGGTAGAGAAGTTGCTGGCAGTGACGAAATGTGACGTATAAGCGGTATACTTCTTCTCCAGATCGAAAATGACCGATCTGTTTTTGAAGAAGTCAAGACCGGCAACAAAACTGGTCTGGTCGTTGGGTTGTTCCGTCGTGCCGCTGGTGTAGGTGAAGTCGATATTGTCCAGCCTTACCGGATCGCCATCCGTTCCTGCGATTGTAACGCTCGGGATGTTGCCCGATGCGCTTACGATCTCGCGTTGCTCATTTCTCCGAACATTTTTAAGTTCGACGCCCGCATCCTGAAATTGCTTCAGCATCGCATCACTGATCTCCAGACTGCCACCGCCCGGTGTGCCGGTGTCGAGCAATACCGCGGTCTTGTTGGGGTCGGTGATTGGTGGGGCTCCATCCTTAACCGTGTACTGCAGATTGTAGCTGCCTTCGTATTCGGTCGAGGCATTGGCGCCAGAGCCAGGAAAATTCTGATAAGAATCCTGATCTTTTTCCTCGGGTTCTCCCCATGGCATGGCATTAGTATATTGGGCCCGGAGGCTTGGATTGAGGTTGACAATCGTGCAGGGGGAACAGCCAGGCGTTTGGTCGCTCTCGGAATCCGGATTCACATTGGCGGAGACCACGTAGCCAGACCTGGTGACACTGCCCATCATGCCCCAGACACTTGTCTTGCCAAGAAAATCGCCGGCCCCGAATGTACCTGCGAAATCGCCGCCTTCGTCTGCCATCTTGCCAGCGGTCATTTTCGCCCGCTGCTCCTTATCGGCGTGATAAGGTTCTTGGAGATCCTGACCATACATATCTTTAAGTCCATCCGTCACGGATCCCGGCGTGCACTTAAGATTGTTGTCCTTGCAATACGCATGGGTATAGACAAAATCGAGAATGCGAGCAGCCCGGTATTTCTTATCGCTTACAGACGGCCCGTCGATTGTTATCTTTTGATCTGGATCGACATATGTAAATTTATCAATTTCCACGTTCTGAAGCTTATTACCATACGTTCCGTCCCCGTACGTATATACGTAAGGCGTGTCGGCAATCGGGCGGACCCCGGTCACCTCTGACCCGATCTGCGTGTTGAGCTGGTCCGAGCCCGTGTCGAATACGTATCGCTGCGCGTTGCCATTGTTGATCTTGGCCCAGATGCCCAGGCGGTCATGGCCTTCCCCGACATACTCCAGCGGGATCGAAATCGGGTCGTCGGCCAACGCTTCTCCAGTTGGAAATGCTACCAGACCCACCCCGAGAGACACAGCCGGCAGGAATACCGTCGTCATCGCGGTGGTTGCCGCCAGAAAGTTCTTTGTCCTGAAACAAGCCTGCATACCTGGTCCTCGAAAAAGTCTCGCAAACTGATTGATCATTGGAACGGCCTCCTGAATGTTGTTTAACGAGACCCTTTATGGCGGCCCTGGCTGACAACAGCCTGAAAGCTGCAAGCGGCCTGCGAGAATGGGGCGATCCTGAATGACGACAGGTGCTGTCAACAATGGATGAGTGCTCGGCCTGAAAGCTGAGCACGCGTTATGCTCAGGCTGCTGACAAGGCCAAAGCAGCGTAAGTGCGGAGTGAAATCCAGGGTCCACATGGGTCGTCGCGCTTCCCGTGCGCCTGGGAAGGCGCCGGCCCGGCCAAGCTTTCCCAGATCGTCCGGATGGCGCACAAGATACCGGTTCAGGTCGATCGAGATGGAGGCCGAGGCGTATGCCAAGGCGGTCGACTGCCTGACGAAAGATCAGAATGCGTCGCTGGCGCTCTACGATTTCCGCCGGCAGCGAGCTCAGTCTCCTGCCGGGCATCCGTGTTTACTGGCGACGAGACACAAGATGTGCCCAAATTGCCACCAGACCGTCACCTGCGATGAGTTTCGGCAACTGATTTTGTCCTTTCAATCGTCGCCACTTCCTGGCCGCGGCCAACATGGGCCACTCGAAGGCAGCAGACTGGCGGCTATATGGACGGGCTGTGAGCCCGCACCGGAGACAGGCGAAATCTACGATCTCTATAGCAACGTCAAGGAGAAGCGCGAGGTGTTGCAGATGTGGTCAAATCACATCGAATGGCTGATCAAGCAGGCTGCGGATGACGCTCTGGCGGCGTAGCTGCTGGCA
>NZ_RZQT01000036.1:0-53291 GCF_003998485.1 Mesorhizobium sp. M7A.F.Ca.CA.001.04.2.1 | reverse complement strand
CAAAGGGCACGCCGAAATGCTCCGACAGGTGTTCGATGTTTCCCCGATAGCGTCCGGGCAGGATGACGCGGTCGACGTCTCCTGTCAGAGTGAGCCGACGCTTCACGATGTCCTCGCTCATCAGCGCGGCGACCTTGACGCCGACGTCGACGATTTCCCACGCGAATTCGGTTCTGCCCAGCCCGGTCAGCAGCCGTTCCAGCCGCGCCTTGGCCAGATGGCCGGTAAGAAAAACCAGCCGCTCAGCCATCGCTTGCGAGTTCGGCCTGGCGCCGTGTGAGCGAGGCTTCGAGATCAGCGAGCGACTCGACCACCAGGGTCCGCTCGAAACTCTTCAACTGTTTGGTATTTTCCAGGTCGATCCTGCGCGGATAGACCTTGACCAGTCCGTGCGGTGCCTGGGTTTCGAGTTCCGGCGCGGTGTCGCAAGCAAAGACGATGGCTGGCACACGGCACTTTCCCGCTTGGGCAAAGACATTGGTGGCGAGCGTGTCGGAAATGCCATGCACGCATTTGGCGACCGTGTTGGAAGTGGCCGGCGCCACCACGACCGTGTGATAGACACCGTGGTAGAATTCGCCGACCGGGATCGCGCTCGCGGTCTTGTCGTGCAGCACGCGCGTCGTCTCCGGGAAATCAAGTTTAAGCTTGTACATGCGCAGGACTTCGTTGGCGGCCTTAGACACGAAGACATCGCAATGTTCGAGCTGGCGAACAAGTGCGAAGCTCTCCGTAAAAAAATGCCCGGAACCCGTCAAAACCCACGCCCAGCGCGGCACATGCAGCTTCACCATCGGCTATCCCGCCTTCTTTGCCGACGACCCTGTTGAAGCCACTATCCGGATGCCGGGCAGCTTGCCCGACGCGAGCATCGCGCCGGCCCCGGCAGCATCCTTCGGACCGGCGAGATGGAAATCGATGCCGTCGGGCAGCATGGCGGCAAAGCCTGGGTCGACAATGCCTCGGGCCCTCAGGCTGTCAGCGGTATCGCTGTCGAAGAATGCACCGGTCTGCTTGATAAGCAACAGTGCGTTTGCGCCAAGCTTGCCGGCAAGCCAGGCGGCCAGAGAATCGGAGGTAATGTCCCAGGAGGCCGGAACATCCAGCGCCGCCAGTGCCAGTGACGACGGCAGCCACACCGGAACCTTCCCCGCCTCCAACACTCGCCCGATCTCGTCCAGCGACCGTGCCGGCGCCAGCCTTTCGTCCCGGTCGAGGATGACATGGCCGAACTGCTCCATGGCCAGGATCGCCATGGCATGAGCGGCGGTGTCGGAAAAATCCATGCTGGTCTGCGTCTCGCGCACATGATCGGCAAAGAGCCCGCCGCCGGGCACGATGACGATCGGCAGCCTGGAACCCGCCAGCGCTGCGATCCAGCTCTTCATCTCCGCCGCATGGGCCGTGCTGCCGCCAAGCTTGACGATGGCCCGTCGAAGCACTTCGGGGCGCTCCTGGCGCGGCCGGAAAACAACGCTTCGGTCTTTTCGGCCAGCAATGCCGGAGGCAGCACCGCGTCCCGCCGATTGGCGCTTGCGTTCGATCTCAACGCCGACGCCGCCAGGGCCGAGCTCGAGCTTTTCCACCCTAACCGTGACGCGCACGACACGCTGGTTCTCCAGGACGTGCGCTGCCACCTGCTCGGCCAAAGCCTCGCTGAGCTGGATATGGCCCCGCGCGACGATGGTGCGAATGCCGTCCATGACGATGTCGTAGGAGAACACATGGCGCATGTCCTCGGGATGGTCGGTGATTTGCAGCACGTCGGCGATCACATCAAAGCGCACTTTTTGAGTATGGCCATGCTCGAAGCTGTAGGCACCGATCTGGACCGGCAGAACAAAATCCCGCACAAAAATCCTGTCCGTGCCCAGTGTCGGGTCGGTGTCCGGCGAATAGCCTCTCGCTGCCAACAGGCGATAGTCGATACTCGATTGATCGCCGGTCCCGGATTCCGCTGGAATCAACTCGCGAATCTGCGAGACCGCCTCGGCGCTGATCGAACTCGTGCGACCGGAATGGCCACACAGCGCCCCCCGAAAGCCGAGAAAATCGGGAGCGAAAGGCAATAGGCGCGGAATATCCGGAGCTTCCAGCGATCCACTCAGGCCGACCATCAGACCGAGCGATTTCGTTCGATCGACGAATCCCGGAATACGCTCCGGCGGCAGATGATCGAGCAGCCGGCCCTTCCCCTTTTGCGCGGTATCAACCATCACGCCGTGGAAGCGATGCCTGGCGAACATCGGCAGAAGCTCGAAGTCCGGCGCCAGATCGGCAAACAGTACGGCAATTAGCTTCGTTCGTGCGGCGAGCGGTTCAAGCACCTGTGCGCAGGCAGAGATATTTGCCGAAGGAAAAAATCCAATCTTCACATAGTCGACGCCGGTCGCCGCGATCTCTTCGGCCTTGATGCGGATCGTTTCGGGTTCCATCGGCAGGTCGCCGCAGACAGCGCTGACCGGAGCCCGACCCGCGATGAAAGAGATCGTTCGGAGCATGGTTTCCATGGACACCGCGCCCAGGGCTCCCGCCTTCGGGTCCTTCAGGTCGACGATATCGACACCTCCAGAAAGAGCGATCTCCGCCTCTTCGATGCCGGTGACGCTTGCCAGCATTCTGGTCATTTGAACAGTTTCTCCAGTTTGGAGGACAAGACGCTTTTATAGAGGCGGTCGATCCCCCTGCGCCACGTCTCGCCGGTGTTGCCATGCGAATCGACGCTGGCGACCTTCCGCACCGTTCTGGCAGGCGCGAAAAGTCGTCCTATAGGGTTTGATAAATTTTGCGGGTCGGCTAAGTTGATCATGGGCACCTTGACTTGGCGCGGGTCCGGCAACCGTCGAACCTCTGCGCAAGAATGGGTAATTACTATCGATGACGAGCGCGGTGCCAGGCACTCTCGCTGCCTTTTTGTGCTTTTTTTCCCTGACCGTCAACGTTTCCGACGCGACAGGCCAGGAAACGGTGGCGAAGCCGGAAAAAAAGATAACTGAAATCAAGATAGGCTATTTGCGGGCCTACGCACCGCAATTGACGCTTTCCATGCTCGACCTGCCGCCACGTGACGAGGGTGTCGCCGGCGCCGAGGTGGCGATCGGCGACAACAACACGACGGGAAAGTTCACCAACCAGAAATTCAGCCTCGACGTGACCGAGGTCAAGCCCGACGGCGACGCGGTTCAGGCATTCGAAGGCATGATCACCAAGGGCGACCGCTATGTGGTCGCCGATCTTTCAGCCAAACAATTGCTGTCGATCGCCGACATCGCCCGCGACAAAGGCGTGCTGATCTTCAACGTCGGCGCCACCGACGACAGCCTTCGCGAGGAGGACTGCCGCATCAACGTTTTCCATATCGCGCCGACGCGCAGCATGCTGGCCGACGCGCTGGCGCAGTATCTCATGGTGAAGAAGTGGCCGAATTGGGTGCTGCTCTATGGATCGCATGAGCAGGATCATCTCTACGCCGATGCGCTGCGCCGCGCGGCAACCCGCTTCGGCGGCCAGATCGTCGCCGAGAAGGAATTCAAGGATACCGGCACAGCCAGGCGCACCGACACCGGCGCCACGCAGATACAGCAGCAGATTTCAGTGTTTACGCAAGACCTGCCGGAGCATGACGTGGTGCTTGTCGCCGACGAAAGCGAGGTTTTCGGCACCTACGTGCCCTACCGCACCTGGACGCCGCGGCTGGTCGCCGGCACGGCCGGTCTGGTTGCATCGTCATGGCATCCCGCCAGCCAACAATGGGGCGGCATCCAGATGCAGAGCCGCTTCCTGAAGACGACGAGCCGGCGGATGCTCTCCAAAGACATGTCGGCCTGGACCGCGGTGCGTGCGGTCGGCGAGGCCACCACGCGCACCAAGGGCGACGATGCGAAAAGGATCAGCGACTATATACGCTCTGACGATTTTTCGGTTGCTGCTTTCAAGGGGCAGAAGCTGACCTTCCGCAAATGGAACCTCCAGCTTCGCCAGCCGATCTTGCTTGGCGATACCAAGTCGGTCGTCTCGACATCGCCACAGGAGGGCTATCTTCACCAGGTCTCCGAACTCGACACTCTCGGTGTCGATCAGCCGGAAACGAAATGCGCTCTCAAGTAGAGTCAATCGGGAGGAATTTGCGTGCAGAAACGAGCTTGCGCATTCGCTATTCTCGCGGCCGGCTTCACGGCCAGCCCGGCATCGGCCTATACGGCTTACGTGTCCAACGAGAAGGACAACACGATGACCGTCGTCGACACGGCGACGATGCAGGTGGTGAAGACCGTCGAAGTCGGCCAGAGACCTCGCGGCATCACCATCTCGCATGACGGCAAATTCGTCTATCTATGCGCCAGCGATGACGACACGATCCAAATCATCGACACCGCGACACTTGAAATCGTCGGTACGCTGCCATCCGGCCCCGATCCCGAATTGTTCGTCCTCTCGCCCGACGGCAAGACGCTTTATGTCGCCAATGAGGACGACAATCTCGTCACCGCCATCGACGTCGAAAGCAAGCAGGTCCTGGCCGAGATACCAGTCGGCGTGGAGCCGGAAGGCATGGGTGTCAGCCCCGACGGCAAGACCATGGTCAACACCTCGGAAACCACCAGCATGGCGCATTTCATCGACACCGGCACGCATGAGGTGACCGACAATGTGCTGGTCGACACGCGCCCGCGCTTCGCCGAATTCAAGCCCGACGGTTCGCAGGTCTGGGTCAGCGCCGAGGTCGGCGGCACCGTCAGCGTCATCGACAACGCCAAACGCGAAGTGGTGAAGAAGATCCAGTTCGCGATTCAGGGACTGCGGGCCGAAACCATCCAGCCGGTAGGCATCGCCATCAGCGCCGATGGCAAGAAAGCCTATGTCGCGCTCGGCCCGGCGAACCATGTCGCGGTGATCAATACCGACACTTATGAGGTGGAAAAATACATCCTCGTCGGCCAGCGCGTCTGGCATCTGGCCTTCACGCCCGACCAGAAAACGCTGATCACCACGAATGGCAATTCCAACGATATCACCTTCATCGACACGGCCACCGACGAGCCGGTCCAATCGCTCACTGTGGGCCAGCAGCCCTGGGGTGTGGTCATTTCGCCCAAATAGCAGACATTGATCATCGGGAGGCTCAAGACATGAAACTTTGCCGTAGGTTTTTCTTCGCCGCGCTCGCCGGATTTGTCCTTGCTCCGATCGTAGCAAACGCCGACGATGCGACGTCAAAACCGTCGCGTGCCAGCAAGAACCTGCCGGAATTGATTATCGGTTCGGCCGATTCCACCTATGCGGTCAATCAGAAGGACTTCGAGCTGATCGCCGGCCAGGGCTATCGCTGGAAGATCACGTCCAAGGGCGGTTTCGAGTACAAGTTCGTGACCGATCTCTTCCGCAATGTCTGGATGGACCAGATCGTCATCAACGATTTGGAAGTGCATATGGACGGCGGACCGGCCTGGCTGGAATTCGACGACGCGGGAACGATCCAGGTGCAGTTCCATACCGTTCGCCCGGGCGAATATACCTGGTCGGTTCCCGACCTTGCCGACAAGGGACTGAAGGGCAAGATTACGATCAAGTAAGACAAAAGGCGATCAGGGGCGCCAATAGGCCAACGCGTCCTGAAGGAGCGATCCGGCATGCAGCATATGAGGACAAGCGGACCGGGAGACGAGGTGGCGGCGCTCGATGTCCGAGCCGTCAGCCATTCCTATGGCCAGAAGCGGGCGCTCAACGACGTCTCCTTCTCGATCGCGCCGGCGACTTTCACCGTTCTGCTCGGCCTCAACGGGGCCGGCAAGACGACGCTGTTCTCACTGATAAGCCACCTCTACGACACGCGTCACGGATCGATCCGCATCTTCAGCCATGACATTCGCCGCGCGTCCGGCGAAGCACTCAGGCGGGTCGGCATCGTGTTCCAGGCACGCACGCTCGATCTCGACCTCAGCGTCTACCAGAATCTCTCCTACCATGCCTCGTTGCATGGCATTGGCGGACGCGAAGCTCGCCAGCGCATTGCCGCGCTGCTGGAAACGGTCGACATGCAGGGCCGCCAGCATGACAAGGCACGCAGCCTCTCCGGCGGTCAGATGCGGCGCATCGAAATCGCCAGGGCGCTGCTGCACCGACCTTCCCTGCTCCTGCTTGACGAGGCGACCGTCGGCCTGGATATCGAATCTCGCGCGGGCATCCTCGCCACCATCCGCAAGCTCGTCCAAGCAGAGGGCATCGGCGTGCTCTGGGCCACGCATCTGATCGACGAAGTCGAAGACGCCGACCATGTCGTCATACTGCGGCGGGGTGACCTGGTCGCCAGCGGCAAGGTGTCGGATGTGATCCGTGCGAACGGCGGAAGTTCGATTCGCGAAACCTTTTCGAAGCTCAGCCGCGTCGATGCGGCGGGCATGACGGAGACGTCGCCATGAGCGCTCCTGCGATGCCCGGAAAAGTCGCCGGCATCATGCCGGTGCGGTCCGAGCCATTCGGCCTGCGCCACTATCTCATTTGCCTGAAAGGCGTCGTCCTGCGCGAGTGCCTGCGCTTCCTGCACCAGCGCGAACGCTTCATTTCCTCGCTGGTCCGGCCGCTGGTCTGGCTGTTCATCTTCGCGGCCGGCTTTCGCCAGGTGCTTGGCGTGTCGATCATCCCGCCCTACAAGACCTATGTGCTCTACGAGGTCTATATCACGCCGGGCCTTTGCGGCATGATCCTGCTGTTTTCCGGCATGCAGTCTTCGCTGTCGATGGTCTACGACCGCGAGATGGGCAACATGCGCATCCTGCTGGTCAGCCCGTTTCCGCGCTGGTTCCTGCTGGTGTCGAAGATGCTGGCCGGTGTGGCCGTATCGATCGTGCAGGTCTACGCGTTCCTGATCGTTGCCTGGTTGTGGGGCGTCAAAGCGCCGCCACTCGGCTATCTCTATGTTCTGCCGGCACTGTTCCTGTCGGGCATGATGCTTTGCGCGCTCGGCATGCTCTTGTCTTCGCTGATCAAGCAGCTTGAAAACTTCGCCGGCATCATGAACTTCGTCATCTTTCCCGGCTATTTCGCGTCTCCGGCGCTGTATCCCTTGTGGCGCATCCAGGAGGCGAGCCCCCTGCTCTACAAGATCTGCCTCTGCAACCCGTTCACCTATGCCGTCGAACTGATCCGTTTTGCCTTCTACGGGCAGATCGAATGGCTGTCGCTGGGCGTCGTCGCCGGCTGCACGCTGCTGTTCCTGGGCGGCGCCATCATCGCATACGACCCTTCGCGCGGTTTGGTGATCCGCAAACAGGACATGGGAGGAAACGCCTGATGGCGCGAATGAGACTTGTTCACACTCTGGTTCTGGTCACCACGCTTGCGTCGATGGAGGGCGCCGCCGCGGCAAACACCGATCCCGACTGGCCCTGCATGCAGCGTAAGGTGCCACAGCTCTCGCTTGGCCAGATCTGGAATGGGCCGGAGCTTCCGGCGACCGCGAAGGATTGGGCGAAGGATCCAGGCGTGTCGGCGCTTGTCGATGCTGTGGCGGCCCGGCGGACGCCGATTGCACAAGCCCAGAAGGAGATCAAGGATTTCGCGACTTCCCTACCGCCCGAGCAGGTCGCAACCAAAATGACGATGCTGGTGCAGGGAATGTTCGATCACATGGACGCCGAGCGTTCGCACGTGATCTCCGGCATCTCCCGCTATGCCCACAAACAGCTGGAAATGGCGGCACAGTTGCGCAAGGAAGCATCCGAAGTGGATGCGCTGCGCGCCAAGGCCGATGCGGATCCGGACGAAGTAGAACGGCGAACCGACCAACTGAATTTCGCGACGCGAATTTTCAACGAACGCGTCCAGTCGCTGACTTATGTCTGCGATGTGCCGACGATAATCGAGCAGCGGCTTTACCAGTTGTCGAAGACTGTCTCGGAAACGCTCGCGGTGAAGAAATAGACCTTGGCCGCCTGTCTCACGACTCTCTGCCAGGCAGCACACGCCAGCGCTGCACGAAATAACCGGGATGCGTCTCGATCCACCTTGCCACCAGCGGCTGCGCCTGCATGAAGGCAGTCCCGGGATTCATCGCCAGACCGTCTACCATTTCCTCGCGTTGTTCGCAGGTCCGCGGTCCATCCGTCAGGCAGACCATCATAACGAGTGTGTAAAGCATTACCCCTTTTCCCCATCGAATTCCCGAACCCATACCTGGGAGAGTTCCGAACAGTCTGCAGGGGTTACACATACAGATCGCTTACGGTGTGAAAGGACGTGGCCCCCGCTCTTTCGCACTGCAACATAACATATCGCTTATATAATACCAACGATCGCGGACTTTCATCCGTTGCGCTCGTGCAGTGTCATCCAGCCTTGTCTGGATACAGCTTTCCGAAAAGGGGCAGGTACATTGCGCCCTTGCGCATCAGGAAATCGTTGAATGTGGCCATCGCCGGCGAGATTGCGTGATCGGTTCGCATCACCGAGAACCATTGTCGGCGGATCGGCATGCCGACAACGTCGAGGATGACAAGCCGGCCTGCCTCGGTTTCCGCAGCGATGGTGTGAGCAGAGATGAAGGCGATGCCCAGACCAGCCATCACCGCCTGCTTGATCGTTTCGTTCGAGGCCATCTCGACACCGAGGTCGTCGATGCGCCCAGGCACGTCGCTCAGGAATATTTCCAACGAGATACGGGTTCCGGAGCCGGGCTCGCGAATAAGGAAATGCTCCTCGGCAATTCGCTCCTTGGAGATATCGCGCGCCGCCACCAAGGGATGGTCGGGCGGCGCGATGATGACCAGCGGATGATCACCGAAGACCGAAGCACGCACCGGAACCTCTTTCGCCGGACGCCCCATCAGCGCGATATCGATGTCGTGGTTCCTGAGGTTGTCGATCGTCTGGGCACGATTGCCGATGGCAAGCCGCATGTCGATGTCGGGATGGTCCTTCATGAACGCAGCCATCAGCCGCGGCGCGAAATATTTGGCTGTGGAAACGACGCCGAGCCTCAAGCTGCCGGTGCGTACGCCCTTGATGGCATCCATCTTGTCTTCGAGCAAACCGAGATGCTCCTCGATAACCTGCGCTGTCTCGACGAAAGCCAGACCTGCGGCAGTGGGACGCATGCCGTCCGACGTTCGGTCGAACAGAGCCAGCTGGAATTCTTCCTCCACTTGTCGCAGTTGGATTGTCAGCGCTGGAGGAGACAGGCCTAACATCTTGGCTGCGCTGACAATTTTGCCGCACTTGATGATTGCCTGGACGGTCTTGAAATGCTTGAGCGTGAGGTTTCTCATGTCGCATACTAAGTTATTTTTACTGACCAGGTAAAGTTATTGAATTTTACTTATCGTGTGACGTTTGTTTCCATTCCTCCAGTCCAGCCGCTCCGAGGAGATGCGGCCGGAGGGGAGGTTACGATGCCAGCGGCAACGCTCGACGCTTTTCTGAACTCCTATCTCGGCCAGCCAGACGAATTCCGCTCGGCCGTTGTGACGACCGTTCGTCAGTTGACACAGGCCGCCATCAAGGTCCGCAACACCATCAACCAAGGGGTGCTCGGCGCCGCCTTTGCCGAGACCCGTGGCGCCAATGCCGACGGCGACGTCCAGAAGGATCTCGACGTCTTCTCCGACGACATCTTCCTCGACGCCATGCGCCGTGCGCCGGTGGCACTTTACGCCTCCGAGGAGCTGGAGCAGCCAGTCCTGCTCGACAGGCAAGCGCCACTCGCCATTGCGATCGACCCGCTCGACGGCTCTTCCAACATCGACACCAACGTGTCGATCGGAACGATCTTCTCGCTCCTGACCGCAACTGGCGCGCCGGACGCTGATCCGGCCGCCTCTTTCTTGCAGGCGGGCGTGAACCAGCTAGGCGCCGGTTTCTTCATCTATGGGCCGCAGCTGGCACTCGTCCTGTCGCTCGGCAGCGGCACGCATGTCTTCGTCTTCTCGACAAGGCTCGGCACCTTCGTCCAGGCCTATGAAAGCCGGATCATTCCGCAACGCACTCAGGAGTTCGCCATCAACGCCGCCAACTACCGGCACTGGGACGAGGCTGTGCGGCTCTATGTCGACGACTGCCTGGAGGGCACCGAGGGACCGCGCGAGAAGGATTTCAACATGCGCTGGATCGCCTCTCTGGTCGCCGACTGTTACCGCATATTGATGCGCGGCGGCGTTTTTCTCTACCCCGGCGATCGGCGCAAGGGCTATGGTCAGGGACGGCTGCGCCTCGTCTACGAGGCCAACCCGATCGCCTATCTCATAGAGCAGGCCGGTGGTGCCGCCACCGACGCGATCACCCGCATCCTGGAAATCGAGCCCGAGAGCCTGCATCAGCGCGTGCCGATGATCTTCGGGTCGGCGCGGGAAGTGGCGCGCATCACGCGCTACCACACAGAGCCGAGCAACATCGGTGAGCGTGCGCCGCTGTTCAGCCGCCGCGGCCTGTTCAGAGCCTGAGCTGCACCATGTCAGCCAAGCACCCCATCATCACCATCACCGGGTCGTCGGGCGCCGGCACGACCTCGGTCAAGCGCATCTTCGAGCTGATTTTCCGGCGCGAGAACATCGAGGCCGCTTTCATCGAAGGCGACGCATTTCACCGCTACGACCGCGCGGCGATGAAGGCAAAGGTGGCCGAGGAGGAAAAGGCCGGCAACCCGAACTTCACCCATTTCAATGCCGCGGCCAACGAACTCGGAATTCTCGAAGAGGTGTTCGCGGAATATGGCCGCCGCGGAACCGGCAAGACCCGCACCTACATTCATGATGAGGAAGAGGAAAAGCAGCACGGCACGCCACCGGGAACCTTTACCGAATGGCGCGAATTCGCTCCCAGCGACCTGCTCTTCTACGAGGGGCTGCACGGCTGTGTCGTCACCGACACGATCAATCTGGCCAAGCATGCGGATCTCAAGATCGGCGTCGTGCCGGTCATCAATCTCGAATGGATCCAGAAGATCCATCGCGACCGTTCGACACGCGGCTATTCCACCGAGGCGGTGATGGACGTGATCCTGCGCCGGATGCCCGACTATGTCCGCTACATTGTCCCGCAATTCTCGCAGACCGCCATCAACTTCCAGCGCGTGCCGATCGTCGATACGTCCAACCCGTTCATCGCGCGCTGGATTCCGACACCCGACGAATCGATGCTGGTTATCCGCTTCGCCAATCCGCGCGGCATCGATTTTCCGTATCTGCTGTCGATGATCCACGACTCGTTCATGTCGCGGCCAAATTCCATCGTGGTGCCAGGCAACAAGCTCGATCTTGCCATGCAGCTGATCCTGACGCCGCTCATCCTGCAATTGGTTGAACGCAAGAGCCGTGTGTCGTGAGGAGGATGCAATGACCAGCCAAACAGCACTGAAGCCCGTCACCACAACCGCTCCCGTCTCGGAGCGCGAGATGGCGAACGCCATTCGCGCGCTGGCGATGGACAGCGTCCAAAAGGCGAATTCGGGTCACCCTGGCATGCCGATGGGCATGGCCGATGTCGCAACGGTGCTGTTCAACCGCTTCATTAATATCGATCCGTCGAGACCGGACTGGCCCGACCGTGACCGTTTCGTGCTTTCAGCCGGCCACGGCTCGATGCTGCAATACGCGCTGCATCATCTGCTCGGCTACGAAGACATGCAGGTCGAGGAATTGCAGCGATTTCGGCAGCTGGGCAGCCGCACCGCCGGACATCCGGAATACGGCCATGCGCTTGGCGTGGAGACCACCACCGGACCGCTTGGACAGGGCATTTCCACGGCGGTCGGCATGGCGCTGGCGGAACGCATGCTTGCCGCCCGCTACGGTGCCGATCTGGTCGATCATCATACCTATGTGATTGCGGGCGACGGCTGCCTTCAGGAGGGAATCAGTCACGAGGCGATAGACCTCGCTGGTCACCTGAAGCTTTCCCGCCTGATTGTCTTCTGGGACGACAATGCGATTTCCATTGACGGGCCGACCTCCCTCTCCACGTCGATGGACCAGCCGGCGCGCTTCAAGGCCGCCGGCTGGGATGTCCAAAGTGTCGCCGGGCACGACATGGCAGCAGTCGCCGCGGCAATCGAGGCGGCGCGGCGGTCGGATCGGCCATCGCTGATTGCCTGCCGCACAGTGATCGGCATGGGTGCCCCCAATCTCGGCGGTTCGGAAAAGACGCACGGCGCACCGCTGGGTGAAGCAGAGATCGCCGCGACACGCGAAAACATCGGCTGGGCCCACGCGCCGTTCGAAGTGCCGGATGATATCCTTTTCGCCTGGCGCGAGATTGCCGGTCGCGGCGAAGCGATGCGGCGCGCCTGGGAGCAGCGGCTTGCCGCCTCGCCGCGACGCGAGGCTTTTGAAAACGCCGTCGCCGCCGAACTGGCCGACACGGTCTTCGACGCGCTCGAAGCCTTTCGTCGCGAACATGTCGAGAAGGCAACCAAGGTGGCGACGCGAAAAGCCTCCGAAATGGTGCTGGAGGCCATCAACGGCGCAACGGAATTGACCGTCGGCGGCTCGGCCGATCTGACGCACTCGAATCTGACGATCACCAAGGGCATGAACCGCATTGCGCCGAGTGACTATGCCGGCCGCTACATTCACTACGGCATTCGTGAACACGGCATGGCGGCCGCCATGAACGGCATCGCGCTGCATGGAGGGTTCGTGCCTTATGGCGGTACGTTCCTGTGCTTCGCCGATTATGCGCGCGGCGCGATGCGGCTCTCGGCGCTCATGGGCCAGCGCGTCATCTATGTGATGACACACGATTCCATCGGCCTCGGCGAGGACGGTCCGACGCACCAGCCGGTCGAGCACCTGGCGATGCTGCGTGCCACGCCCAATCTCAACGTCTTCCGTCCGGCGGATGTCATCGAAACGGCGGAGTGCTGGGAACTCGCGCTGAAGAGCAAGGATCGGCCGAGCGTCCTGGTGCTGTCGCGCCAGAACCTGCCGATGCTGCGTCGGTCGCACAGTGACGAGAACCGCTCCCGCCAAGGTGCCTACGTCCTGCGCGAACCAGCCGAGCACCGTGCCGTCACCCTGATCGCCACCGGCTCGGAGGTCGAGATCGCGGTTGCTGCCGCCGAAAGGCTGGAGACCGAGCATGGTGTCGCCGCCGCCGTCGTGTCGATGCCGTGCTGGGAGCTTTTCGAGGAGCAGGAAAGCGCCACCCGCAAGGCCGTCCTCGGCTCGGCGCCGCGCGTCGCGGTCGAAGCGGCAGCCCGGCTGGGCTGGGACCGCTGGATCGGCGAGACCGGCGCTTTCGTCGGCATGACCGGCTTCGGCGCCAGCGCCCCTGCCCCCGACCTCTACCGGCATTTCAACATAACGTCCGAAGCGGTTGCTGCAGCGGCGCTGAAGCTCATCATCTAGGAGGATTCACAATGGCTCGCATCACCCTTCGCCAGCTTCTCGACCATGCCGCCGAGCACGGCTACGGCGTACCGGCATTCAACATCAACAACATGGAACAGGGCCTCGCCATCATGGAAGCGGCCAAGGCCTGCGACGCGCCTGTCATCATCCAGGCTTCGCGTGGCGCCCGATCCTATGCCAACGACATCATGCTGGCCAAGATGATGGAGGCGCTGACCGAAATCCACCCAACCATCCCGCTATGCATCCATCAAGACCACGGCAACAGCGAGGCCACCTGCCTTTCCGCGATCCGCCACGGCTTCACCTCGGTGATGATGGACGGATCCTTGATGGCGGACGCCAAGACGCCGGCAAGCTACGACTACAACGTCGCCATAACCGAACGCGTCGCACGTATGGCGCATTGGGTCGGCGCTTCCGTCGAAGGCGAACTGGGCGTGCTCGGCTCGCTGGAAACCGGCCAAGGCGAGGCCGAGGATGGCCACGGCGCCGAGGGCGCGCTCTCCCACGACCAACTCTTGACCGATCCCGATCAGGCGGTCGACTTCGTGACCGCAACCCAGGTCGACGCGCTGGCGATTGCCTGCGGCACCTCGCACGGTGCCTACAAATTCACCCGCAAGCCGGACGGCGACATCCTGGCCATGCAGGTGATCGAGGCGATCCACGAGAAGCTGCCCAACACGCATCTGGTCATGCACGGCTCTTCCTCTGTGTCGCAGGAGTTGCAGGACATCATCAACAGATACGGCGGCGAGATGCCCCAGACTTTTGGCGTCCCGGTCGAGGAGATCGAGCGCGGCATCCGCTACGGCGTGCGCAAGGTCAATATCGACACCGATTGCCGCATGGCCATGGCCGGGCAGTTCCGCCGCGTCGCGACGGAAGACCCGCGCGAGTTCGATCCCCGCAAATTCCTGAAGCCCGCCATGGATGCCTTGCGCGACCTTTGCCGGGACCGCTTCGAGCGTTTCGGTACGGCGTCCAACGCCTCGAAGATCAAGGTCATCGCCATGGACGAGATGGCGAAACGTTACGCCGCGGGAAAACTCGACCCCCAAATCGCAACCGCGAAAGCCGCCTGAGCAACAAACAGGAGACCTGTCATGAACAAGATCGACATACTGCCAGCGGGGACGCTCAAGGAAGGCAAGGAGCGCTACAAGTCAGGGGTCATCCCCTACAAGAAGATGGGCTACTGGGAGCCTGACTACAGGCCCAAGGAAACCGATCTGATCGCCATGTTCCGGATCACGCCGCAACCCGGTGTCGACCACGAGGAGGCGGCAGCCGCCATCGCCGGTGAATCCTCCACCGCGACGTGGACCGTGGTGTGGACCGACCGGCTGACAGCTTGCGAGCTCTATCGCGCCAAGGCGTTCAGATCCGAGCCGGTGCCGAACACCGGTCCCGGAACCAAGACCGAGCAACAGTACTTCGCCTACATCGCCTACGACCTCGACCTGTTCGAGCCGGGCTCGATCGCCAACCTGACCGCATCGATCATCGGCAATGTGTTCGGCTTCAAGGCAGTCAAGGCTTTGCGGCTGGAAGACATGCGTATCCCGGTGGCGTATCTCAAAACTTTCCAGGGGCCGGCGACCGGCATCGTGGTGGAGCGTGAGCGGCTCGACAAGTTCGGCCGGCCGCTGCTCGGCGCGACGACGAAGCCGAAGCTCGGCCTGTCGGGACGCAATTACGGGCGCGTCGTTTATGAAGCGCTGAAGGGCGGCCTCGACTTCGTCAAGGACGACGAGAACATCAACTCACAGCCCTTCATGCATTGGCGCGACCGCTTCCTCTACTGCATGGAGGCCGTGAACAAGGCGTCGGCTGCCACCGGCGAGGTCAAGGGCCATTACCTCAACGTCACCGCCGGCACGATGGAGGAGATGTACGAGCGCGCCGAATTCGCCAAGCAACTTGGCTCCTGCATCGTGATGATCGATCTGGTCATCGGCTACACAGCGATCCAGTCGATGGCCAAGTGGGCACGCCGCAACGACATGATCCTGCACCTGCACCGTGCCGGCAACTCGACCTATTCGCGCCAGAAGAACCACGGCATGAATTTCCGCGTCATCTGCAAATGGATGCGCATGGCCGGCGTCGACCATATCCATGCCGGCACGGTGGTCGGCAAGCTGGAAGGCGACCCGCTCATGATCAAGGGATTTTATGACACGCTGCGCGAGGAGCGCACGCCGCAGAACCTCGAAACCGGGCTGTTCTTCGATCAGGAATGGGCCTCGCTCAACAAGGTGATGCCCGTTGCCTCGGGCGGCATCCATGCCGGCCAGATGCACCAGTTGATCCACTATCTCGGCGAGGACGTCATCCTGCAGTTCGGCGGCGGCACGATCGGCCATCCGGACGGTATCCAGGCAGGCGCGACGGCCAATCGCGTCGCCTTGGAAGCGATGATCCTGGCCCGCAACGAGGGGCGCGATTATTTGCGCGAAGGGACCAAGATCCTCGAACAGGCAGCCAGATGGTGCACGCCGCTGAAGGCTGCCCTGGAGACCTGGAAGGACGTCACCTTCAACTACGAATCGACCGACACGGCCGACTTCGTGCCAACCGCAACGCCCAGCTTCTAGACGAAAGGAACCGTCGTCATGATGACCAATCCGGGAAACAAGGTCACACAGGGGCAGTTCTCGTTCCTGCCCGACCTGACCGACGAGCAGATTTCGGCGCAGATCAAATACGCGCTGAAGAACCATTGGGCGGTCAGCGTCGAGTACACGGACGATCCGCATCCGCGAAATACCTATTGGGAAATGTACGGCAACCCGATGTTCGACTTGAAAGATCCGGCGGGCATACTGCTCGAGGTCAATGCTTGCCGGAAAGCCTGTCCGAACATGTATGTGCGGGTAACCGCCTTCGATTCGACCAAGGGCTGGGAAGCGCCGCGCATGTCGTTCATTGTCAACCGGCCGCCCAGCGAACCCGGGTTCCGGCTGCTGCGCCAGGAGCGTGACGGCCGCAGCCAGGGTTATTCGATCGTGCCTTATGCGACCGACAGGCCCGAAGGCGAGCGGAGCTAGCCGAACCATGCTGAACGCGATGACAAAGGACGCTGCCGCACAAGACGCGAGGGTTGATCTGCAGGCCGAGTTCGAGGCGTCCAACATCGACGAGGTGATGGACAAGCTCGACCGAGAACTCGTTGGCCTGAAGCCGGTCAAGACCCGCATCCGCGAGATCGCCGCCCTCCTCCTGGTCGACCGGCTTCGCCGCAGGTTCGGACTGACATCGGGCGCGCCGACGCTGCACATGAATTTCACGGGAAATCCCGGCACCGGAAAGACCACGGTGGCGCTGAGGATGGCCGAAATCCTGCATCGTCTGGGTTATGTCCGCGAAGGCCACATGGTCGCCGTGACTCGCGACGATCTCGTCGGCCAGTATGTGGGCCACACCGCGCCCAAGACCCGCGAGGTGATCAAGCGTGCCATGGGCGGCGTGCTTTTCATCGACGAGGCCTACTATCTCTACAAGCCAGAGAACGAACGCGACTACGGCCAGGAATCGATCGAAATCCTGCTGCAGTGCATGGAGAACAACCGTGACGATCTGGTTGTGATCCTTGCCGGCTACAAGAACAAGATGGACCGCTTCTTCGACAGCAATCCCGGCATGCGTTCGCGCATCGCCCACCACCTCGACTTCCCCGACTATGGCGTCAGCGAACTGAAATCGATCGCCGAGATTATGCTCGCGGAGCAGAATTATCGCCTCAGCGAGGCGGCGTCCCAGGCGCTCGAAGAGTATCTTCCGATCCGCATGAGGCTGCCGCATTTCTCCAACGCGCGTTCGGTTCGCAATGGGCTTGACCGGGCGCGGCTGCGGCAGGCTAACCGGCTTTTCGCATCGCGCAGCCGGGTGTTGACCAAGGCCGATCTTATCACCATCGAGGAATCCGACATTCGCGGCAGCCGCGTGTTCGCGGAAGGGAAACTGGAAGGCGAACCGGAGACGAAGATGCGCTGACAGGACGAAGCGGCCGGCGCAGCGACCAACACCGCAGACAGAATTGGAGACGACGACCATGGTCACCGGGACAATCATCGCACCCTCCGTGCTTTCCGCGGATTTCTCGCGGCTCGGCGACGAGGTCGAAGCTGTCGTGCGGGCGGGTGCCGACTGGATCCATCTCGACGTGATGGACGGCCACTTCGTGCCCAACATCACCTTCGGTCCGCCGGTGATCAAGGCGATCCGCGACCGAACGGACAAAATCTTCGACTGCCATCTGATGATCGCGCCGGCCGACCCCTATCTGGCCGCGTTCGCCGACGCCGGTTGCGACATCATCACGGTGCATGCAGAGGCCGGGCCGCATCTCGATCGTTCCCTGCAGGCGATCAAAAATCTCGGCAAGAAGGCCGGCGTATCGCTGAATCCTTCGACGCCGGAGAGCGTCATCGAGTATGTGCTCGACAGGCTCGATCTGGTGCTTCTGATGACGGTCAATCCAGGCTTCGGCGGCCAGGCCTTCATTTCCGCGGTCATCGAGAAGATCAGGCGAATCAAGGCATTGGTTGGCCACCGCCCGATTGACATCGAAATCGATGGCGGCGTCACGGCCGAAACCGCCCCGCTGGTCGCCGCGGCCGGCGCCAATGTGCTGGTCGCCGGGTCGGCCGTGTTCAAGGGAGGCGCCGAGGCGGCCTACCGCGCCAACATTGGAACCATCCGACAGGCGGCCGACGGTGCGATCCGGAAAGCCGCGTAAACCATTTCATCGGAGGCAAGCATGGCGGCCGTTCCCCCTGTCTGCGATTTCGGCTGGCGCGCGATCGATGCCGTTTTGCCCGGCGTCGACGGCAGGTCGCATTCGATCCTCAGCCAGGCCGGCCCGAACGGCCTGGTCGTGGCCTTCATCTGCAATCACTGCCCTTATGTGAAGGCGGTGATTTCACGTATCGTGTGCGATGCCAACGACCTCAAGGCCGAAGGTATCGGCTTTGTCGCAATCAACTCGAACGATGCCGACACCTACCCGGAGGATTCCTTCGACCAAATGAAGCTCTTCGCCACGACGAACGGCTTCAGCTTCCCTTACCTGCACGACCAGCGCCAAACTGTAGCGCGCGATTACGTGGCGGTGTGCACTCCCGATTTCTTCGGGTTCAACAGCGAGTTGGGATTGCAATATCGCGGTCGGCTGGACGCCTCGCGACGAGAAGCCGGAGCGCCCGGGCTGAGACGCGATCTGTTCGAGGCGATGAAGCAGGTTGCCCGAACCGGCGACGGGCCGCTGGACCAGGTCGCCTCGATCGGCTGCTCGATCAAGTGGAAGGATGACGCATGAACGTCGGCGCAGGTAGGCCGCTTCGATCGCCGAAGGCGATCCTGTTCGACCTCGACGGCACGCTGGTCGACTCGGCACCGGACATAGCGGCCGCCGTCAACGAATTGCTGGCCAGCCGCGATCTGCCGCCGCTGCGCCTGGACCGGGTCAAGGCCATGATCGGCGGCGGTGTCAGGAAACTGATCGAGCGAGCCTTCGCGGCATCGGGAGCGCCACTGCTCGGCAACGCTCTCGATGAGGCAAACCGCGTCATGGCGCCTATCTACCGCCGGCACCTGACCGGCCTGACAAGGCTGATGCCTGGCGTCAGGGAGGCCCTCACCCACTTTCATTTGGGCGGAGTAAGCATGGGGGTGGCAACCAACAAACCGCAGTTGGCGACCCGCGAAATCCTGCTTCATTTCGGATTGACGGAATATTTCGGTGCGATCGTCGGCGGAGACGCGGTGACATACCTGAAACCGGCGCCCGATGCCCTGCTGCTGGCGTTGGCACAGCTAGGCGTCGACCCGGGTGACGCGCTGCTGGTCGGAGACAGTGGCGCTGACCTGGGCGCCGCACGCGCCGCCGGCATGCCCGTCATTCTGCTGCGTGGCGGCTACAGCCACATTCCGGTGGAAGAGCTTGGCGCCGATCTTGTTTGCGACAGCCTTTTCGATCTGCCTTCGGCAATGCAGGGGCTGCAAGCCGATGCGTGATCGAGGCGAACGCCGGCCGAACGCAAGTTCGAACGGCCGGCGGCGCGCTATTTCGAGAATTGCTTCAGATAGGCGATGACATTGGCGATGTCTTCGTCCTGTTTGAGGCCGACGAACGCCATCTTTGTTCCTTTGACCATGGCCTTGGGATCGTGAAGGTAAGTCTTCAGCGTGGGTTCATCCCATTTGACGCCGGACTTGCCTGCCGCGACCATCGCCTGAGAATAGCTGAACCCCGGGTGCGTGCCGGCTGTTCGGCCGATGACGCCGTTCAACGACGGGCCGACCTTGTTCTTGTCCTGGTCGGCGACATGGCAGACCTTGCATTTGGCGAAGACCTTCTCACCCGCCGCCGCGTCCTGTGCCTGGGATTGGCTCGCGATGAAGGGCACAACGGACATGACTGCGAAAAATGCGATTGCGCGCATGGTATTTCCTCATTGATCGTCTGGGTGCCCTGGACGATTTGCGCATGCCGATCCTTTGATCCGTCGGCATGCGCCTTACGCGGTGGCGTGGAAATTCCGCTTCTCCCGTGGAGCCGCGCCGCGTCACCTGGAAGCTAATCGGCATGTTGTGAAAGTCAATCGTACAAAGGTTTAGAGGCCTGGGTTCTCAAGGATCCTGTCCATTCGTCTTTGTTGACGGCTATTGGGCGAGCGCGTAGCTTGACCTCATTCCGGTTTCTCCATTGGCACCTTGAGAAATCCGGCAAGTGGCGGTTTTGTCCTGGCTCCTGGTTGGGCTGGACTCGCCGAGATGGGCGTTTGGGAACGCGCAAGAGGTGCTGAATGGACATGGTCGATCTCATATTGACGGTTTGCCTCAGCGCCAATCCGAGCAATTGCCGAGACGAACATCTCTATTTCGAGAGCCGCGGCACCCTGTTCCAATGCATGTTCCTTGCCCCCAGCGAAATCGCGAAATGGTCTCAAGAACACCCGACCCTCAAGGTCATGCGCTGGAAATGCGCATTTCCGAGCAAGGAACGAGCCATCTGATTTGGCAGCGCGGAACCCTGGGGAGGAGGTGTCATGATGGTTTCACGGCGCATGACGTTGCGTCTGGCGGTTCTCGGGACAGCCGCTGTTCTTGCTACCAGGCCAGCCGTTGCGGCAGCCAGGATTCGCCTCGGTGTGCTGAAGTTTGGAACCGTGAGTTGGGAACTCGATACGCTACGGCAGCACAAGTTCGATGCCGCTAACGGGATCGATCTGGAGATCATCGACTTCGCCGGCGAGGATGCAACCAATGTCGCGATGCAGGCTGGCGCGATCGACATGATCGTCTCCGACTGGCTGTGGGTCTCGCGCCAGCGCTCCGAAGGCGGCGACCTCACATTGTTCCCCTATTCCACCGCCGTGGGCGCGATCATGGTGAAGGAGGGTTCACCGATCCGGACGGTCGCCGATCTCAAGGACAAGAAGATCGGCGTCGCCGGCGGCCCGCTCGACAAGAGTTGGCTGCTGATACAAGCGCTGACCAGACGCGATCTCGGCGTCGACCTGTCGGCAACCAGCGACATCGTCTTTGGCGCGCCGCCGCTGATTTCGGAAAAGGCGATACAGGGCGAACTCGATGCAGTGCTGAATTTCTGGCATTTTTGCGCCCGTCTCGAGGCCAATGGCTTCCGTCGATTGATCGGCGTGAATGACGCGGCAAAGACGCTTGGGGCTCTGGGACCCGTGTCGGCGCTCGGTTACGTCTTCCATGACCAATGGGCGAACGAGAACCCCGATGCCGTCAGGGGGTTCGTGAGGGCGTCCGCGCAAGCCAAGGACTTGCTGGCCAGATCCGATGACGAATGGCTGCGCTTGGCGCCGATCATTCGCGCGGAAGGCAAGGAACTGGAAAAACTGCGCGATCGCTATCGTCAGGGCATTCCCAGACGGTCGGTCGCCGAGGAAGCGGCTGACGCCGGCAGGCTATACCATGTGCTGGCGGCGATCGGCGGCGCGAAGCTGGTCGGCAGCGCGCCGGAGATGGCGCCCGGCACATTCTGGCAGGAACCCTGGAAATGACCGCATTGGAAACCGACGGCACGCGTGATGCCCCGCCGAGCATGTCCGGCCGACGCAGCCTGGCGACGGCACTGGCGCCCGCGCTGACCGTAGCGGTTTCCCTGCTCGGGCTTTGCCTGCTGTGGAACCTTGCGGCAGGCGTCTGGCCAAGCCGTGCCTTTCCAGGACCTGGGCAGGTCTGGCAGGTGCTTCTCAGGGAGGCTGCGAGCGGCGACCTCTTTTACCATCTCGGCGTGACCCTCGGCCGGGTCGCCGCAGCATATATCGTCGCAATGATCATCGGATCCGTCATCGGCGTTTTGCTCGGCAGCTATCGTCGCGTCGACCGTTTTTTCAACCCGTGGGTGATTCTGTTCCTCAACATCCCGGCACTGGTGGTCATCGTCCTCGGCTACATCTGGTTCGGCCTCAACGAGGCGGCGGCGATCGGCGCAGTGGCAGTGAACAAGATCCCGAATGTCGTGGTGACGATGCGTGAAGGCGCCAGGACACTTGATCCAAGTTATGCCGAGATGGCCACCGTCTATCGCTTCGGCCGCCTTGATCGCATCCGCCATATCCTGCTGCCGCAATTGCAGCCCTATCTTGCCGCCGCGTCGCGATCCGGCATCGCCCTCATCTGGAAGATCGTCCTGGTCGTCGAACTGCTCGGCCGCTCGAACGGTGTCGGCTTCCAGATCCATCTCTATTTCCAGCTTTTCGATGTCGCCGCCATTCTTGCCTACACGCTGGCTTTCGTGGCGGTGATGCTTGTCATTGAACTTCTCCTGGTGCAGCCCGTTGAACGACATGCAACCCGTTGGCGCCGTCGTCCCGCTTAAGGTCGACATCGCCGAAAAGACCTTCAGGTCCGCGCGAGGCGTCTCGATCACGGCGCTTCAGGATCTTTCCTTCGAGGTCCGGCAAGGCGAATTCGCCTGCTTGCTTGGACCGTCGGGCTGCGGCAAGACCACGACGCTGCGTATCCTGCTTGGCTTGGACAAAGACTTTTCCGGCTCCTTCCAGTTGCCGCAAGGAGGTTCGAACCGCATCGCCGCCGTATTCCAGGAACCGACCCTGCTGCCGTGGCGAACGGTGGAGCAGAATGTCAGGCTGGCGTTGCCGAAAAGCTTGAGGGCGAAAGATCTCGACGGGCTGTTCGACACGCTCGGCCTCGCGGCCATGCGCTCGCTCTATCCTGCCGAACTGTCGCTCGGCCTTGCGCGCCGGGCAGCACTTGCCAGGGCTTTCGCCACGGAGCCGGCGGTGCTTTTCCTGGACGAACCCTTTGTCTCGCTCGACGAACAGACCGCCGAGCGGCTTCGGCATCTGCTTTTGACCGTGTGGTCGGCACGGCCCACGACCGCCTTGATGGTGACGCACAATCTACGCGAGGCACTGATGCTGTCGGACCGCATCATCGTGCTCGCGCCGCGGCCAACCCATGTGCTCGGCGTGTTCGACGTACGGTTGCCACGGCAACATCGCAATTCGCAGGTGATGAGCGACCTTCTGCGGTCGTTCCATCATAGATTTCCGGACGTCACCTGATCGCCTGCAGGTGAAATGCATATCGGAGGCCTTCATGTCGATCGATCGGCTAAGACGCAGGCTTGTGCGTGGCTTCGCCTGTACCGCCGCCAGCGCCGCCTTGCTGCCGTGCTGCCTCGGACGAGCCGCGGCTGGCAACCTGGGATTCTCGCTCAGGCAGATCGCCGACGGCGTCTTCGCCTTCCAGGGCACGGATGAATTGATGACCGCCGCCAACGACGGTGCGATCTGCAATCTGGGCGCCGTCATCGGTACCGATGCGGTTGCCGTCATCGACAGCGGTGGCAGCCTGATCGAGGCGCACGCCTTTCTCGCCGCGATCGGAAAGGTAACCGCAAAGCCGGTTCGCTTCCTGGTCAACACCCACATGCACCCCGACCACATCTTCGGCAATGCGGCATTCCGGGAGATCGGCGCGACCATCGTCGGTCACCGCAATCTGCCGCGCGCCCTCGACGCGCGTGGCGCGTTCTATCTGCACAACTATCGCGAACAGCTTGGCGAGGCGCTGATGGAGGGGGTCGAGATCGTGTCGCCGACCAGGCTGGTCGACGATCACCTGCAACTCGACCTCGGCGGGCGCACGATCGAACTGCGGGCATGGAAGGCGGCGCACACCGACAACGACCTGACCGTATTCGATACCGCGACCAGAACGCTCTTTGCCGGCGATCTGGTGTTCATGGGCTCCTTGCCGACGCTCGACGGATCACTGCTTGGATGGCTCCGCCAGATGGATGCACTCACCGCGATCGACGCCGCGCGCGTCGTTCCAGGTCATGGTCCTGTAACGGCCGACTGGCCACAGGCACTGGCGGGGGAGCGACGCTATTTCGAGGTTCTGGCGCGCGATATCCGCAAGGCGATCGCCGACGGAACGCCGCTGCGCGAAGCAGTCAAAACCGCAGGCGGAAGCGAACGGGACAATTGGCACCTGTTCGACGATTACAACGAGCGCAACGCAACGGCCGCATTTGCCGAACTCGAATGGGAATAGACGACGCCGACATGCGCCAGGCGGCCGTAAAGCACGGCGATTTGCCAAGGCGTCGCCAAAGGCTTATCCTCAACGCCAGCCTGGGCACCACCTGTCTTGCATTGGTGGAGGCATCGAAATGCAAAATCAAGCTTACTCGAGCCGGCAGCTCGCCTTGCCGCTCGCATCCGTTTTCGCCGCGATCATCTTGACCATCGGCACGTTGCTCGGCTCCTCGGGAGCCGCCAACGCACAGCAAACAACCGCGTCCTCGGATAGAATCTGGCATGACTTGAAGGGCGACGTGTTCGGCGATCGGGCAATTCTGGTCGATACCGGCGTCGTCAGGATCGAAGCACCAAAGCGGGCGCAGGATGCCGCCATCGTGCCCGTCGACATCTATCTCGATCCAGCCAAGGCGCCAGACGGCATCAAATCCGTTACCTTGATCATCGACGCGAACCCTGCACCGGTGGCGGCAACGTTCCAGCTCGGCAAGGATGCCGGCGTGACGCATCTGTCGACGCGCGTGCGCGTCAACGACTATTCCTATCTGCGTGCCATCGCTGAGACGCAGGGTGGTCAACTCCATATGGTACAGACCTTCGTCAAGGCGTCAGGTGGCTGCTCCGCCCCTGCGGTCAAGAACCAGGACGAGGCCAACGCGACAATGGGTCAGATGAAGCTGCGCCAGTTCCCGCCCAAAGAGACGATGACCAAGACCGAGGAACTGCAGTTGATGATCCGGCACCCTAACAATTCGGGGCTGCAGCGGGATCCGCTGACCCAATATTTCATACCGGCGCATTTTGTCCAGAAACTGTCGATCTCCCAAGCCGGCCGGCCGATCCTCTCCATGGAAGGTGGAATATCGATTTCGGAAGATCCCAACTTCCGATTCGATTTCACCGTGCACGGCAAGGGCGAAATCCAGGTTGAAGCGATCGATACGGACGGCAAAACATTTCGCAATCAGTGGCCGCTCGAGACAGCGGGACTCTGAAGTCTCGATATCTTGCGCTGGACTGCCGGTGCTTGCCACTTGATCCCGAAAATGGAGCTCGTTCGGGAAGATCACGCCCAGGCAGAGGACGAAGCTCCATCCGGCTTCCGGATGGAGCAGGCTCTAAAAGCAGCGCACGTCGGCTTCCGACTGCGCGCGCTTCAATTCGGTACGGGCTGCCTTCGCCGGTGCGCTTTCGCGAAACAGCCCCGCGCTTTCGCCTGTGGTCAAAGACATGCTCTTGAAAGTCTCGGCTCTCTCATAGTGGTCGTAGGGAAGGATCGAGGCGATGACGTCGATCGAGCAGGAACAGCTTTCCAGCGCCTGACGTGTCTGGCCGTTCGTCTGCATGCAGCCGAGCACGTAGTCGGCGATCGTTGCTGTCGGGTAATCACCCGCGGCGCCCGCGGGGTTTGCGAAGGCCAGCGGCGCGGCAAGGAGCAGCGGCAAAGTCGAAAATCCAACATATCTGATCACGGGAAAACCTCCGGTTAGCCTAGGCGCGATGCGCCCAGTCGGGATCACCGTGGCAGTTGGCAACGTGCAGCAGAGTCAGTCAAGCGCCCATGGCTTCCGTATGCGACCAAAGGAGGAATGCGGGGCTTGTCGACCGTGGTTCCGCATGGCGGCTCCGTGGCCTGCTCCACGCCCCGACTCCAACGATCATCTCATGCTTGGCCCACTATCGATTCCCAATGGAGCACGCGCATGACCATGCCGAGACATCGAAGCGAATACCTCCAAATAAAATCAACGCTTAGGCGAAATGTAAAAATCAAAAAATAACTAAATTTTATGTGCCCCATCGTTATTTCGCGGTCATAAATACTTTATCTAACAAATACCGTCCTGCTTATTTTCTTATATTGCACCGCATCATTTACGATATTGCGGTGCAAAAACACCAGCAGGCTTTTTTGCTTGCCTAGCCTTTTACGATGACATAGCCTCACCCTGTTTCCGGCTTCAAGGGCGTCACCGTCATTAGGGAGCGGCGACAGTCTTTCGTAGGCCAAGGTGAGGTGGGCAGTAACGGTGCCCTCTGCACATCTGGCTTAGGTCGTGACACGCTGCCGGAAATATTTCCCCCCCGTGAATCGCTTGGGCAAGCCCTTGTGGGCTCAGCAAATGATTCATCACTATGAACCTCGGGAGGAATTCGGATGCGTGTACTTACGAAAGCTACCTATATTCTAACGACTGCGGCGTTTCTGTCGCTCGGCGCGGCCTATACGGCGTCGGCTAACGAGGACCTTGCAAAGCTGGCTTCGGATTCGAAGAACTGGGCAATGCAGACGGGTGACTACGCCAACACCCGCTATTCCAAACTCAACCAGATTACTGCGGACAATGTGAAGAACCTGCAGGTCAAGTGGACCTTTTCCACCGGCGTGCTACGAGGCCACGAGGGTGGACCGCTTATCATCGGCGATGTGATGTATGTCCACACGCCTTTCCCGAACAATGTCTTTGCGCTCGATCTCAAGAATGACGGGAAGATCCTCTGGAAATACGAGCCCAAGCAGGATCCCAACGTCATTCCGATCATGTGTTGCGATACGGTCAACCGTGGCGTTGCCTATGGTGACGGCAAGATCATTCTCAATCAGGCCGACACCACGGTCGTCGCCCTCGACGCGAAGACTGGCAAGGTCGTCTGGTCGGTCAAGAACGGCGACCAGACCGATGGCGGCAAAGGCGAATCCGGTACGGCTGCCCCCGTCGTCGTCAAGGACAAGGTGCTCATCGGCGTCTCCGGCGCCGAATTCGGCGTTCGCGGCTGGCTGGCCGCCTACAATCTGAAAGATGGCAAACTCGCCTGGAAAGCCTATTCGGAAGGTCCGGACGCAGACACCCTGATCGATCCCGAGAAGACCACGCAACTCGGCAAGCCGGTTGGCAAGGATTCCGGCACGAACACCTGGGAAGGCGAGCAGTGGAAGACCGGCGGCGGCACGACATGGGGATGGTATTCCTATGATCCCAAGCTGAACCTGGTCTACTATGGCACCGGCAATCCCTCGACGTGGAACCCGGTCCAACGCCCCGGCGACAATCGCTGGTCGATGACGATCATGGCCCGCGATGCGGATACTGGTGTTGCCAAATGGCTCTACCAGATGACCCCGCATGACGAATGGGACTATGACGGCATCAACGAGATGATCCTCGTCGATGGCATGGAGGTCAACGGCGCCAAGCACGACGTGCTGGTGCATTTCGATCGCAATGGTTTTGCCTACACCATGGATCGCGCCACCGGCGACCTTCTCGTCGCCAAGAAATACGATCCGGCCGTGAACTGGGCGACCGAAGTCGTCATGGACCCCAAGAGCGAACAGTATGGTCGCCCGCAGGTCGTGGCGAAATATTCGACCCAGCAGAACGGCGAAGACACCAACTCGACGGGCATCTGCCCGGCGGCGCTTGGAACGAAGGACCAGCAGCCGGCGGCCTATTCGCCGAAGACCGGGCTGTTCTATGTCCCGACCAACCATGTCTGCATGGACTATGAGCCTTACAAGGTGAGCTACACCGCCGGTCAGCCTTATGTTGGCGCCACCGTGTCGATGTATCCCGCACCTGGCGGCGACGGCAACATGGGCAACTTCATTGCCTGGGATGCGGCCAAGGGCGAGATCGTCTGGTCGAAGCCCGAGCAGTTCTCGGTGTGGTCGGGCGCGTTGGCGACAGATGGCGACGTCGTCTTCTACGGTACACTCGAAGGCTACATCAAGGCGGTCGATAAGGACGGCAAGGAACTCTACAAGTTCAAGACCCCGTCCGGCATCATCGGCAACATCACGACCTACGAGCAGGGCGGCAAGCAGTATATCGCCGTTCTGTCGGGCGTCGGTGGATGGGCTGGTATCGGCCTGGCAGGCGGCCTGCTTTCGCCTGACAACGCCGCTGCCTGGCATGGCGCCGTCGATCAGGGCCGCGCGCAAGGCGACCAAGCCGCTGTCGTTGGTACAGCTGGCCTGGGTGCCGTCGGCGGCTACGCGGCACTTGCCGACTACACGACGCTGGGCGGTCAGCTCACCGTCTTCGGTCTCCCGGATTGATGCGCTGGGAACCTTGAGCATGCCTCAGGTCTTGTGAGACCAAAGGCTTGAAGAACGAGAGCCCGGACATCCGGAAGCCATGGCCGGGCTCTCGATTCGGTTACGCACCCAAAAACACCGATCAATGCCGGTCGCGACAGCAAAACCGTGTCCATTGGCAAATGAAGGAAGCGTTTGAATGTCCGTTCGCATTGTAATTTCGGCTTTCGTCCTGGCTCTGCTGCCTCTGGCAAGCTCGAGCCTCGCCCGGGCCGACGACAGCATGGAAAAAGCCAAGGCGGTAAAGGAAGAAGGCGGCAAGTATTTGGATGCGGATGGAAATCCGACCTACAAGATCGAAAACGGACCCGTCGATTGGTACACGTTCAGCGGCTACCGCCGGTATCATTCCGATTGCCATGTCTGCCACGGACAGGACGCGACAGGTTCGAGCTATGCGCCGGCTTTGGTCAACAGCCTGAAAACCATGGATTACGCCACATTCCTCTCGATCGTCGCCGAAGGCCGCAAGAATGTCGGCGGCGGCAAGGAAAACGTCATGCCTGCCTTTGGCGACAACAAGAACGTCTATTGCTACCTGGACGATCTCTACGTCTATCTGCGCGCGCGCGCGGATGGCGCGGCGCCCCGCGGAAGGCCGCCCAAGCACGAAGACAAGGCCCAGGCGGCGAAGGATGCCGAAGCATCCTGCATGGGTGGATGACATGATCGGCCGCGATGCATTGAAGCTGCGCGTCGTTCTGCCGATCCTCGGCACACTCGCCTTGCTGCCGTCGAACGCGCATGCGCAAAGCGCCGGCCTTGGCGCGGCGGGAGAACTGGTCGACCCTGACATTCTGCGCGTCTGCGCCGATCCTTCGAATATGCCCTTCACCGACAAGAGCGGCGAAGGCTTCGAAAACAAGCTGGCCGAACTGGTTGCCGCGAAAACCGGGCGCAAGTCCGTCTCCTACACCTGGTTTCCCACGATCACCGGCTTCGTGCGCAATACGTTGGGGGCCAACCGATGCGACATCATCATGGGCTATGCCCAAGGCGATGAGCTGGTGCAGAACACCAACGCCTACTATCGCTCCGCCTATGTGCTGGTGCATCCGAAAAGCCACGATATGGAAGGCGTGGAAACGATCGAGGATCCCAGACTCACAGGCAAAACGATCGGCGTCGTTGAAAGCACGCCGCCAACCGCCAACATGGCCGCCAACAAGCTTCTGCGGACCGCCAAGATCTATCCGCTTGCGGTGGATACGCGCGTCACCCCATCAATGGGGGAGGTCATGATCAAGGACATGCTGGCACACAAGATCGATGCGGCGGTGCTGTGGGGACCGATGGCAGGTTACTACGCCAAGGAACTCGGAGCTGATGTGACGATCGTTCCACTGGTGAAGGAAAAAACCGGCTCGCGCATGTCTTACCGCATCACCATGGGCGTACGTCCGTCGGACCAGGAATGGAAGCGGACGCTCAACCGGGTGATCAGGGAAAACCAGGCGGAGATCACCAGGATCCTGCTGAGCTACAACGTGCCGCTGATCGACGAACACGACAACCTGATTACCCAATGAATGGAAGGGAGACTATTTTCGTGCTGGTCGCCGCGAGCCTTCTGGGTCTGGCCGAGCCGACATGGGCTGGCGACATCGCCGAACCCAGCGGTTTCCGGATGGACGACTATCGGGCGCCGGTACCGCGGACGCTGCAAGGCGCGAGGGTGGTGACGACGGTGGAAGCGGAAGCGCTGTGGCGAACGAAAAAGGCGATCTTCTTCGACGTGATGCCGGACACGCCCAAACCGGCCAATTTGCCGGCAGGGACGATATGGAGAGACAAGGTCAGAAAGGACATTCCAGGCAGCATATGGCTGGCCAATGTGGGATACGGCGCTATTTCGCAGGAGACCGCCAGCTATTTTCGCCAAGGCCTCGCGGCCAAGGCCGGGACGGACAAGTCGCGCACGGTTCTGTTCTACTGCATGACGAATTGCTGGATGTCGTGGAATGCGGCGAAACGGGCCGTCCAGTGGGGCTACAGTTCAGTGATCTGGTATCCGCTCGGGGCCGATGGATGGGAAGATGCAAACCTTCCACTGGAGGAGAAGAAACCCTACGCAACGAACAATTGAAATAAGGACTGCAATTATTCTCGATAGTTTGTTTTCAATTTTTCAAAACCTATTGTTTCATTTGTCCATTTTGAAACTTGATGGACGAGCCATTGCGTCGGTGCCCTGCAATGGTTGGCTAACGACAGGATCGGTCCCTTCGGGCTGGTATAAGAGGAGAAATGTCATGAAGAAGAACTGGAAAAAACCGACCATGTGTCAGGTTGCCGCTGGCTTCGAAATTTCACGGTATCTGCCTGCTGAAATTACTCCCAAGAAGTAGGCCGCAGAGGTGCGCGTCCCTGGCGACAGGGGCGCGCATCCCCTCCCCGCATGGGATTTTCGTGAAAGATTTTGACGCACGCAAAGCGCGCGGAGTGTTGTTTGTGACTGCAAATTGCCTGCAGGTCAGAGAAGCCGGCGCGCGGGCATTTTCATGCATTTGAGGATCATCGGATCGGCGGCGGGCGGCGGCTTTCCGCAATGGAACTGCAACTACCGTCTCAGTCGTGCGGCTCGCAACGGCATGGCAAGCGTGCATCCACGAACCCAGTCAAGTGTCGCCGCCTCGGCGGACGGGTTGGGCTGGGTTCTTTTCAATGCCTCGCCCGACATTCGCCAGCAAATCGCTGCAACACCTGAATTGCAACCTGCGGGCGATGCGCCGCTGCGCTCGACACCTATTCGCGCTGTGGTGCTGACCAATGCCGACGTCGATCATATCGCCGGACTGCTCAGCCTGCGCGAGCGGCAGCCTTTCGCCATCTATGCAACGGCGCAGGTTCTGGCGACGCTGGAGGCGAATTCGATTTTCAACGTTCTCGATCCAGCGCTTGTGCCGCGGCGCATCCTGCCGCCGGCGAAAGAGTTGGCCATCTGCGACGCAGAAGGCCGCGATACCGGCGTAATGATCGAGCCCTTTGCCGTGCCCGGGAAGATAGCACTCTATCTGGAGGATAGAGACCATCCGGATGCCAATTTCAGCTCCGACGCAGGTGACACGATCGGAGTCCGAATTGCCGGCATCGGCAGCCGCGGCTCCGTCTTCTATATCCCAGGCTGCGCGCGCATCGATGCGCGGCTACGCGCGCGTCTCACCGATGCCGCCTGTCTTTTGTTCGACGGCACGGTCTACACCGACGACGAGATGATCGTCGCCGGCGTCGGTCAGAAAACCGGCGCGCGCATGGGGCATCTGGCGATCTCGGGAGAATTGGGTTCGATTGCAGGCTTGGCCAATGTGAAGGTCGGCCGTCGCGTCTTCGTCCACATCAACAACACCAACCCCATCCTTGACGAGAGTTCCGCCGAACACGCGGCGGTCAAGGCGGCAGGCTGGGAAATCGCAAACGACGGTATGGAGATGGAATTTTGAGCGACTTCCGCGATGCAGCCAAAGGCGGACTCTCCACGAGCGCTCTCGAAGCCGTGCTGAGGCAGGTTGGCGCCGAGCGCTATCACAATCGCCATCCCTTTCACCACAGGATGACCAGCGGCGCGTTGTCGAAGGCCGAGATGAAGGCCTGGGCGCTGAACCGCTATTGCTATCAGGCGGTCATCCCACGCAAGGATGCCATGATACTCGTACATGCCGAGGATCCAGCGTTTCGTGCCGCGTGGCGCAAGCGGATCGAGGATCATGACGGCGAGGACGGCTGGAGCGGCGGCATCGCGCGCTGGCTGCATCTGGCAACTTCGCTCGGCCTGGACGCCGAGGCCGTGAAGAGCGAAAGGCTGGCACTGCCGGCGACACGCTTCGCGGTGGGCGCTTACCTTTCCTTTTGCACAAACCGGACGCTGTTCGAGGCGGTCGCGTCCTCGCTGACCGAGATGTTCTCGCCACTCATCATCGGCGAGCGGGTGCCGGCAATGCTGGCCAAATACGACTACATCACCGAGGATACGCTGGCCTATTTCAAGCAACGGCCCGAACAGGCCTCGCGTGACGCCGACTTCGCCCTTGACTACGTGCTCAGCCACGCCGATACGGCGGAGCGCCAGCAGCAGGCAATCGATGCACTGGTGTTCAAATGCGATATACTCTGGGCCATGCTTGACGCGCTTCAACACGCCTATGGCGAGCGGGGAAACATACCGCCCGGCGCCTTCCAGCCCGAGGCAGCCCTATGACGGCGCTGCGCGAAAGAGCTGTGGTGTCGTTGCGATCGGTACCTTCGCTGCCGAAGCACGTGCGCATACAATACGATCCCTTGCGGCAGGCATTCGCCGTGCTTTCACCGGAAAAGATATTCTGGCCGAACGATGTCAGTCTCGACATATTGCGACGCTGCGATGGACGGTCCACGGTCGGCGACATCATTGCCGGCCTTGCCGCCGATTATGAGGCCGAACAGGAGGCCGTGGCGACCGACGTCATCGCCTTCCTGCAGGAATGGTCGGACAAGCTGCTGGTGAGGCTATGAGCACGCCCCTCCTCCCTCCAATCGGCATGCTGGCGGAACTGACGCATCGCTGCCCGCTGCAATGCCCTTATTGCTCCAATCCGCTCGAACTGCTCAAGGCCAATCGCGAACTCGACACAGAGACCTGGCTCGCCCTGTTCTCGGAGGCCGCCGATCTCGGAGTGCTCCAGGTGCATCTGTCCGGTGGCGAGCCGACACTGCGCCGCGACCTCGAGCAATTGATCGCCGGGCTTGCGGGGCGCGGCGTCTACACCAATCTGATTACCGCGGGCGTTGGCATCGTCGAGGGCCGTGTCGAGGCATTTGCCGAAGCCGGTCTAGACCATCTGCAACTGAGCTTTCAGGGCGCGCGGCCGGCGACCACGGATCGCATCGGCAACCACAAGGGCGCCCACGAAAAGAAGCTGGAGACGGCACGCCGCGCGCGCGCGGCCGGTCTGCCTCTTACCATCAACGCGCCGATCCATCGCCATAACATCGAGGAGGTGCCGGAATTCATCGATCTCGCCCTTTCGTTGGGCGCGGAGAGGCTCGAGATCGCCAATGTGCAATATGCCGGCTGGGCGTTGACCAATCGCGATCAACTGATGCCGGAGCGTGAAGCGGTCGATAGGCAGGCGGAGATCGTCGCGGAGGCACAGGAGCGGTTGGCCGGCATCATCAACATCGATTTTGTGACGCCGGACTATTTCGCGATCTATCCCAAGCCGTGCATGGGCGGCTGGGCGCGGGACGCCTTCATGGTGACGCCTGACGGCACCGTACTGCCCTGCCATGCCGCACAGACGATCCCGTCGCTCAGCTTCGAGCGTTTCGAACCACGCAGGCTGTCCTCGATCTGGGCCGATTCGCCGGCGTTCAATGCTTTTCGCGGTACGGACTGGATGCAGGAGCCATGCCGCGGCTGTGAGCGGCGCGAGATCGACTGGGGCGGCTGCCGCTGCCAGGCGATGGCGATCGCCGGCGATGCCGCTGCAACGGACCCGGCTTGCGCGAAATCGCCGATCCATGCTCGCATGGCAATGCTGATCGACGAAGCCAGGCGCATTGCCACAGTTCCTTCGAGAGAAGAAGCATTCGTCTACCGGCGGATCGGTGCGGTGACCGAATCCGCCTGACCTGGCGAGAAAGCGCTTCTCACCCCCTCGGCAAGACGCGTAGCGTCTGCTCGTCAAACAATGGCTCGTCCTGGCCGATGCGCACAAAAAGCAGGCTGTACCCCTCACCCGCGGGCACCTCGAAATACTGCATGCCGTCAGGCATTTCACCCCAGTCGCCGCAGGGCGGTTCGGGAATCTCGTCGGAGCTGGCAAGTGCTTTCAGCTCTTTCGCATAGGCGGCGTCGGGGCTGAATGTGTAGCGTTTGACGCCGGCGAGTACCGTGCCCTCGGTGTAAGACGCCAGCACACAGCGGGCGCTGACGGCCTTGTCGGTCTTTTCCAGGAACAGGCGCTGCAACGCAGCCTCGGCGGTTTCGTCAGGCTTGATGTCAAAGACCTCGACAAGAGGGTCAGCCGCGCCGCCGTCGCTGTATTTGATGGCGAGCGCTTTGCCGGCGAATTCGAAATGGATCTGGCGGAAGCCGAAATCGCAGCGCTGCGTCCAGGCGGCCAGCCCGACAGTTTTGTCAGACAATTTTTCCCAGGCGCATTTGTCGATGGGCGGGCGCGACGGCGCCGGCTCGTCCGCCATGGCTGGTATCGTCGCGGATGCAAGCAGGGCACTGGCCCAGATGGTCGATCGCACGCTATTCATGGCTGCATCCTGTTAAAATGAAGGCGTCCCAGGCCGAACCGCCTGGATTGGCATTGGCGAAATCGGCTCCTTCGGTGAAAGCCACGCCGAAACCGGGCAAGAGCAGCCCTCTCGGCGCCGGTGTCGCTTCGCGCGAATTCAACTGCTCGGCGGCGCCGCCGGTCAAGGCATAGACCTGGCCCTCCCATAGCCTGCACAATCCGCTACCGTCCTGCAGGCCGCCTTCCCGGGCGTCGTCGGTGCAGGCGTGGCGAATGGTGCCGAGCGGGAAGGAATTCTTGCCGTTGGTCCAGGTGATGTCGGCGGGCAGGCTCGTGCCGGTGTTGGGCACGGCCAGCGAAAACACTTCGGCCGTCAGCGCCGCCGGCTCGTTGGCGAGCGGCCGGAATTGCACGACGGCACCCGAGCGCGGCTCCTGATAGGTGGCGTGGCTCAGGAGGCATTCTTTTGCCAAGGCCGCCTGCATCGGGCCGAGCAGGCCCAGGAGGAAGAAGGCCAGTATGCGGGTGATCATCCAATGTCTCTGGGAAAGCGTTGAGTCGGCCCGCACAGTCGCATCATCCGCGCAAAAGCATAGCAAAATCCGGAACGGCGGCGTTTGTCCGCTCCTGGACAAAACTTGTCCTCGCAAAATCCCACCAGCCTGTATGGTCGAGCGCACTGATCGAAGGAGTGGTGATGCGGCGTTTGGTGATGACGACGGCAATATCCGCATTCGCCGGTGGCTCCGCGCTGGCGGCGCCGCCTTATGTTGGGACATGGTCTAGCGGCAGGCTGAACTGCCACGCGGCTCCCGACATCCAACGCGAGACTGTGTTCACAGTGGACCAGGCGTCGCTGTCGTTCCCCGATCTCGGCTGCGAGCAGGCGACATTTCGCAAAAGCTCGACCGGCTGGGTGGTGCATGCCAGCCAATGCTACGGTTCCGACCCGTCGATCGAGGAGCCGTTCGCGCGTGTCATCCATATCGTCGGGCATGGGGCCACGCTGCGGTTCACCTGGCCTGGCTTCGACAGCGGACCGCTCGTCCGCTGTTGAAGGCGTCCGGCGCCTCAGACCAGGCCGACCAGAAAGGCGGCGCCGCCGAGAAAGCCTGCCGAGCAGATCCATAACAGCCAGAGCCCCCGTACCCGGCATTCCAGCACCGCCGAGCCGGGGTTGGCGGGGTCATAGTGGACGTCGACCTTGCTGCCTTCGACATACTGCCGTGCCTGGCCGCCGACGAGGCCGGGCAACGAAGCCGTCACGGTTCCGCCGAAGGTCACACGATCGGCGCTGTAGCGCTGGCCGGCGACGTCATAGGAGTAGACGATGCGGGATTTGAAGACGGTGCGCCAGCGACCATGGCCAGAATGGTTTCGGAGCGCCTGCAGGCCCGAGGCATCGATGCGGCCGGCAGTGACCGGCCATTTTGCCGCCTGCTCGGCCAGCGATTTCTGGACGAAGCCCATGCGCAAGGCAAACAGGCCCATGAACAGCAGCAGCGCTCCCGCGCCGAGGTTCTGCGGCTTGGGCAAATGCGGCCTGATCGCCTCCAGGACGCCGCCGACGGAAAACACCAGAACCAGCGCGCCGACCACCAGCCCGGCCGAGAGCTGGATCATGAACTTGAAGGCGCCTTCGGGCATGGTGCGCTCGATCACGGCTTTGCTCGGATCGGCCGGATTGTAGAAGACAGTCACCTCCGCGCCGCGGGGAAACTGGGCAAGGGTTTCGGTGACTTCGAAATTCCCCAAGTTCTCCTTCACGCTGTAGCGCGAGCTTTGAAATTTCTTGCCGCCAACCTTGTATTCGAAGGTGATCGCCGGAAAATTGCGCATTTCGGTGGTATCAGTGCTGTCCGAACCAACGCCCGAGCTTCTGACCTCGCGTGCCTCGACGCGCGACGAGATGATCTTTCCCGGCGTCGGCAGCCAGCGGCTGAGTGCCTTCACCTCTCGCCATTTCATGAAGGTGATGAATGACAGCGCGCCCGCGACCACGCAGGCAAAGCCGACAAGCATGATCTTGAGTTCCAACTCGTCTCCCCCCAGGAGTGCAGCAACCCGCACATAGACAGCATGGCGGTGGCAATGTCTGGTATTTTCGCAAATCTGAAAAGGCTGAGCAGCGCAAACGGCAACAGCCCACCGCGTCATGCAGGATTCACGGCCAGGAACGTGTTCCATTCTTCGCTATTGCGGCCGACGTTGAAATCGTCCCTGATGAGAACCAGCCCGGCGCCTTCGAGACGGGCGGCGAAGTCGTCCCTGCGCCAGTAGACCATGTGATATTCGCCTGATGTCTCGCCGTCGCCATTGCGCATCGAGACGAGGAAGGCGCCGCCCGGGCGCAGCGACCCGGCTATCTTGGCAAGCACCTGGTCGGTCTGGTCGCGAGGCACGTGGATCAGGACGCATAGGGCAAGGACCGCGTCGTAGGGGCCGCCGAGATCATCGGTGATGAGATCGAGCAACTCGCCATGCTTACCACGCGCGGCCTGCAGCTCGAGAAACCGCTTGGTGGCGTCGGTGCGCCGAACCTTGGCGCCCAAATTTTCCAGAAAATCCGCATCGTATCCGGCTCCGGACCCGACTTCCAAAATCCGACCGCCTGTGCCGGCGATTGCCACCAGGCGCTTGAGCGATGCCTGCTCCCTCTCGTTGGGAACATGGCGCACGATGGCATCATATTGTTCCGCATAATCCTCGTAAGCGCTGATCGTTTGACGGCTCCGTGCCAGAGCCTCCGATGACACACCCATCTTTTCCTCCCATGCGTCCTTGTTGGTCAAAGAGCCAGACACTTTCCTCAGCGAATGCTGCCGGCGGAAGCGTGTCCATCGAGCAGTCCGATATCGCGCTTGAAATGGTCCGACAGCGCACGCTGGTCAAGCAGGCCGCGTGAGCGGGTCCTGAAGGGAGCGGCGAAGAGGTCGAGGATCGGCGGACACCCGAGAAAGCGAACGACGCCAAGCCCGATAGCTTGTCTCAGTTGGCGTCGGCTACCGTCTGCCGGCCGCCGGCCCAGGCGCGCCATTGCCGTTCGTCGCCATGGAAGACATTGAGGTCTATACGGCCAGTGACGCCGTGCGACAGGCCGGAGCCGGAATACTGCCAGAACAGCCATTTGCGGCCGGGATAGACCTTTGACGGATGCTGAGCGACCGCACGCAGCCAAAACGGATAGTCGAGGAATTCGCCCCTGAGATTGTCGCGGTAGAAATCGGGCGCGGTGTAGATGATGGGCCGCTGGCCGTAATAGCGCTCCAGCTTGTCCATGAACACCTGCATCTTTTCCAGCACCTTTTCGCGCGACGGCCGCCGCTTGCAGCTGGACTCGCCGTTCCACTCGACGTCGATCACCGGCGGCAGCGCGCCTTCGACCCTGGGCACGTTGCGGATGAACCAGTCCGCCTGCTCGCCCGCCGTGCGGCACCAGTAGAAGAAATGGTAGGCGCCGCGCTTCAAGCCGGCGGCGTCGGCGTTGCGCCAGTTTTTCATGAACATCGGATCGAGGTGGTCGCCACCGTCGGTCGCCTTGATGTAGGCGAAGTTGGCGCCCTGCGCCCGCAGCTTGTCCCAGTTGACGTTGCCTTGCCAACGCGAGACGTCGACGCCGTGCACTGCAAGGCGGCGAGGCGAACCCTTGCCGAAATTGATCGGCTTGGCGTCGCGAAAACCGTAATGGGTGAGCGGCCCGGCAAGCATGGCCGGTGCCGCGCGCGTCAACAGCTTGGGCGGCGACACCAAGGCTGCCGGCTCGACCGGCAGCCCGCCGACATCAGGCACTTGGGGATCAGGCGCATCAGGTGCGGCAAACATCCCCGTCTCTTCCTCCTCCGCCAAGCCGAACGGGCGCGTTTTTTCCCCCGGACCGTTGTCAGACATGGGAGCCAGTCCGGCCCTTGCCGCCCTGTTGCCCCTTGCCGCCGGAGCAGCGGCGATCGGTGCCGGCGGCCGGATCACGGAACTGGTGGTCTCGTTGGAGGGTTTCTGCAAATCCAGCGCATCGACGCCGGCCGTTGACGAGCAGCCGGCAAGGCATAGCGATGCTATCAAAAAACTGACGACGCCCGGAATCCGCATCTGGACCTGTACTCAAAACACAACAGACCGAGGGCGAAACGACAGCCGACGGACAAACCGGATCAGTTATGAATGAGAAATTACCAATAAAGTTTGAATCAAGTTTTTTTCGCCATACCGCATGCGGGTAAGCGCGGTGGAAACTGGCTCAGGATTTCCTGAAGACGCCGATCATCGGCCCGAGATTCCAGTAGTCGTCTTTGCGGCCGATGGCAGGCGCAAACAGGCTGGATATCGTGCCGTCGAGGAACAGCGCGTTATCGCAACCGAGCGCGTCGCGGAAAAGCCGGGCGAAGGCATGGAAGGTCACCGTGCCATTCGAAATCGCAAAGACCGCGACGCCATCCTTTCGCACCCCGACACCGTCGCGGGTTTTCCGCGAAGTGCCGTCGGCCTGGAATTTCGGATGCAGCTTGCCGTCGATCACCAGCATCGGCCCCGATTGCGTCGCATAGTCGACGGTCGGGCGCCTCTTCACGAAGTCCCTGGTGGCGCGGACCGCGGCCCTGCCGTCGCGTATGTAGAAAATGCCGTTTGGCTGCAGGGAAAAGTTGCCGCTTCCCGAACCCGTTTTCACCGACGCCATCTCCTGGCCGCGCTCGACATAGAGACCGACCGGCGCGAGGTTCGGGTGATACATGCCGGCATTGATGCCGAACAGCATCGTGCGCCCGATCGCCTGTTGCGCGGCATGCAGATTGTGCAGCGACTGAAACGGCTTGCCCGCCGCATCCTTCCAGAACAGCTCGAGCTGATATCGTTTCGGATCGACCTCGCAAACGAGATAGCTGGTCGCCTCGAAGGTGAAGTCCCGGCATGGCGGCAGCGAGACAACCCACTGGCCGAACGACGCGCCAAGCGCCGCCACCGACGGCAGCGCCCCCTTGGCCATCGCCAGCAACAGTGGCACCGATTGCAGGAGGGTCAAAAAATCCATGTGCGTACCGGAATCGAAGTTCGAGGTCCGGTACGGATATAGCCCGTTTCAAGCGATACTGTGGAACTGCCTCAGACGAGCCATCCCATGGCGACGCTCGACAACAAGACGATGCCGAGCAGGCCGCGATAGATGACGAACGGCCAAGCCGAGAAACGCTCCAGCACGCGCATCAGCCCCCATATGGCGAAGAAGGCGGAGATCGACGCGACGACCAGCCCGACAGCAAGCACCGACCAGCCATGGGCGTCGAGATGGACCTTGTGCAGTTCCCAGAGTTCCTTGAGGCCGGCGAGCGCGATGGCAGGCAGCCCGAGCAGGAACGAGAAGCGCGCCGCTTCGGCCCGCTTGAAACCGAGCCCCAGTGCCGCTGTCAGGGTCGAGCCCGAGCGCGAGACGCCGGGGACAAGCGCGCCGATCTGGGCGATACCGACGAGCAGCGCATCGGTCAGTGACGCATCGCCCATGCTGCGCCGGTGACGGGCGAAGATCTCGGCCAGCGCCAGCAGGATAGCCATGGCGATGCAGGCCCAGCCGATCACCGTCAGGCTACGCAGCGGCGAATTGCAGGCGTTGAGCAGGCCCGACAGCGCAACGCCGGCGATGACGATGGGGATCGTCGCCAGCACGATCCAGAGCGCCAGCTTGAAATGCCGGTCGGCGAAATCGCGTCGCGCCAGAGCGTCGAGCGATCCAAACAGGATATCCCTGACGTCGCTCCAGAAATAGCTGACCACCGCGGCAAGGGCCGCAAGCTGCATGGCGGCGGAGAAGGCGGAGCCAGGATCCTGCCAGCCGAGCACGGCCGGCACGATGCGCATATGGGCAGTCGAGGAAATTGGCAGCAGTTCCGTGATGCCTTGCACCACGCCGAGGAACGCCACCTTGGCGAACCCCAGGCCGACGAAGCCCGTGTCGAGGCCTTGGGTGCAGATATCGGCCAAAATCGAATTCCATGCATGAGAGATCGGAGTTGGGTGGACCGACCCAAGGTCAATCCCGGGCAAGCCTTATCGTCATGGGCCGGATAATCAATTTACGGATTTGTAAGCTGGCACGCCGAGGTGCACGCCGTTCGAAACCGGCCCACCTTGGGGCCGGCTTGAGGCACACAGGGAAAATCGCAAAGCGACTACGGGCAGAGCCAGAGTTTCTGGCATGTCCTGGCGATCACATGCGCCGGCGGCACTTCGGGCTCATCGGTCGAAGGCCGGCGAGCCCGTTCGAGCAGCATGCGCACCTGTTCGGGACGCACACGATCGCGCTCCATCACAAGCAGGACCATCGGATCGCTCAAAAGCTCGTCCAGGGTGCTGATGCTGTCGTTCATCCGTCGTCTCCTCGAATGCCGTACCCGCGACCCTTAAATAGGACGACAAAGATGGCTCGCCAATGACGCTTTGCCGGCTATCTCGTGTCGATTTGGATTAAATTTTGGCCATGCTTGCGCTCTTCCCTTCCCCTGGCGCTGCGCGTCGATCCACCTTCTTCCACAACAAGGGGAGAAGGGAAAAATTAGCCTGGCGGAGGGGCGCCTTCGTATTTCGGCAGGCCGTCATCAAGCACCAGCCAAGGCTGCTTCGAGGCCGTGAAAATATGCATTTGCGGCTTGAAAACCGTGGGATCGTCGAGCGAACCGGTGGTGATGCCGATAATGCCTGCGGAATCACGTCGGGAGAACAGCGTTGTGCCGCAGCTCGGGCAAAAGCCGCGCTTGAGATCCGGTGAAGAGCCTATAGTCGCCAGCGGCCCATCGATCGTCACGTCCTCGATGCGAAACAGCACGCGTGCGTTGAAGGCGGCGCCGATCGCCTTCTGGCAAAGCCGGCAGTGGCAGACGCGTTCGTTGATGGGAGCCGCGTCCGCGCGGTAGCGCACCGCCTTGCACAGGCATCCGCCCTCATATCTTGCCATTGTCTGGATCCACTGGTGGGAGAGAATAGGCGCGCAACGTATCGGCGGGGCCGATTGGGTCAATTGAAAAGCTTTGATGCAATGTCATCGCTTGTGCTGATGCGAGTTGGGATGAAGCCATGACGCCGAAAGCCGTCATGGAGCCACGGAATGCCGGCTGCCCGCCAACAGCCGGCGGTTTTGGCGTTCACTCCATTTCGCCGACGACCTCGTCCCAGGTCTTGACCTTGGTCTGGCCGTTTAGGAACGGCAGCGCGGCGGCCGTCAGCTCCGGGGCGAAGAAGACGTCGTAATGGGTGCGGTTGGGCAGGATCGCCAGTCGGTTCTGCGACAGGTTCTCGCGCATCCAGCCCGCATCTTTCAGACCGCCGCCGAGCATCTGGTAGAACTTGATCTCGTGCTCGGGCTTGTACATATCGCTGTCGCCATAGGCCAGCATGACCGGCATTTTCAGCTTGGCGACATCGGCCGAGTAATCGCGGTGCTGACGCATGAAGCCGCCCAGCGCATCGAGGAGCTTCGGGAACTCCTCCGGATGCGGCGCCACCGCGACGTAGGATTTGTACATCGGCGTGTCCTTCATGAACTCAGCCGCGGCTGCGCTCACCTGTGCCTGCTGCGGACGCATCTCGTCATAGAAGCCGTCCGTGGCGTAGCCGGTCGATACCAGGACGAGGCGGCGCACCGCTTCGGGATGCTGGACGGCCATGCGGAAGGCGACGCCGCCGCCCAGCGAATAGCCCATGACATCGACCTGGCTGTAACCGAGCGCCTTGACGATGGCGGCCATGTCGTCGCCCATCGCCTCCACGGTGAATGGTCGGTCACCCAGCGCGGTGCGGCCGTGACCCTGCAGGTCGACGCCGATGACGGTGCGGTTTTCGGCAAGTTTCGGCAGGATCGGCGCGAACATATCCGTGGTGCCAAGACCACCATGCAGCAGAAGCAGCGGCTCGCCCTTGCCATAGATTGCATAGTAGTAGTTCAGGCCGTTGATCGTCAGAAGGCCGGACTTTTCCGGCTTCGGCAGTGCATTCGTTTCAGTCGTCATGGCAGGTTTTGTCTCCTCTGCATTGGTGATGCCCGGGCAGGCAAGCAGTGCTGCGGCCGAAGCAAAAATGGCGAGAAACAGGATTTTGAACATATCGATCTCCTCTCCTGTCGATATCAAGGCGTTATGCGGATCAAAGCGTTTTGGCGAGTTCTTCGAGCTGGTCGGCGCACTGTCCCCAGCCCTCGTGGAACCCCATCTTCTCATGCTGTTCGCGGTCGGCGACGCTCCAGTGCCTGACCCGAGCGATGTAGCGGGTCTTGCCGTTGCCCTCGTCCTCGAAGGTCAGCGCGACGGTCATGAACGGCTTTTCCGAAGGCTGCCAAGCCTCAGTGTAGGCGTCGGTGAGGACGATCTTCCTGCCGGCAACGACTTCGAGGAAGACACCTGGGTTGGGGAACTCGTTGCCGTCCGGGCTGGCCATGACGACAAGGCTCGAGCCACCGGCGCGCACATCCATCTCCGCGCGCGGCGTCGTCCACGGTTTTGGCGAGAACCAGCGCGTGATCAGTTTCGGATCGGTCCAGCAGCGATAGACGTTCTCGCGCGGCGCATCGATGATGCGGGCGAGAACCAGTTCGCGGTCGTTGGTGGGGGCGATGTCGAGCTTGGTGGTCATGATGGCGTCCTGCGTTTGATCTGGCTTCCGTCCCAAGGACGAGCCGATGAACCGCAAGCCGACATCGGCCAGCGAAAATTTTGCGACACCGTTTCGATTGACCCGAGGCGTCACTCACCTTCGTCATCCACGGGCGGAGCAGGAACGCAGCTCCGTCGCGGAGACCCGAGGATGACGAAGTGATCGATGGGCCAAAGCCTCAGTGGCGCTTGGCTTGCACCAGATAGGCCTCGATCTCGGTCTCGCCGAGCCACTTTGCCGCTTCCAGCCGGTGCAGGCCTTCGACGAGGATGTGGCGCTTGCCGTCATGGCGGACCTGGATCGGCGTCTTCATGCCGTTTTCCAGAATGTCCTCGGCGAGATGGCGGACGGTCTCGGGATGCAGCGTCTTCTTGCGCGCCGTCGGCACGTAGATCTCGTCGACCTTGACCTTTTGCACTCTGAGCATGCCGACCCCCGTGGCGGAAACGCCGCCACCCCTGAGATAGTCCGTTTGATGGAGGTGGCCAAGGGTGCGGCTAACGAATACGAAGTCCGAAGGCCATTCTCGGTTCGAAGATGCCAGGGACAGCAGATCGTTTGCCTGTCGTCGCGCGTTTCGATATTGCGTCTGCGCGATCGTCGAGGGCCACGGAGCAAATCCCCATGAGCAAATCTCTCGTCACCTTTGTCGGCGTCGCTCATCCCTGGATGTGCGATGTGATGGGGCACGTGAATGTGCGTCACTACGCGGCGATGTTCGATGATGCCAGCTTCCAGCTTCTCGGCCATATCGCCGGACAGGACGACAACCAGGCGTCGCAGATCGGATGGGCCGACGTGCGCACCGAAATCGACTATCGGCATGAAACGAAAGCCGGTGCGCTCATCACCATCCGCTCGCATGTCGTGAAGATCGGCCGCACCTCCATCACCTTCGAACAGGTGATGTTGGGCTCGCTCGACGGCATTGTCCGCGCATCGAGCCGGACGACAAGCGTGCGCTTCGACCTTGCCGCGCGCGCCTCGGTCGCTCTGGACGAGCCGATGCGCGACCGCTCTTCGGCCTTCCTGATCGAATAAGCCTGTCTCCGCCCGTCAGCCTATGTAGATGCGGTCCTCGAGGGGCGTGTCGGCAATCAGCGTCTGCAGCCCTGACAGCAGCGCCTTCTCGGCGCGGTTCATCACCTTGTCCGGATTGACCAGCAGGAAGATGTCGATGGCCGGCGGCGCGTCATAGGGCGGCAGCCGCCACAGCATTCCATCCGCCACATCCCGCCGCGCGACGTGCAGCGGCAGCGGCCCAATGCCCAACCCGGCGACGATCATGCGCCGCACCTCTTCCAGGCTCGAGGACACGCCGACGACATCGGCGTTGAGCCGGGCCTCGCTGCGCAACAGCGCGACCGGCCGCAACGCATCCGAGATGTGGTCGGTCTGGAACGATACCGAGGGCTCGCCCCGGAGATCGGTCAGCGTCAGCCCGGTTTGCCCGTAAAGCCTGTGCTGCGGCCCACAGAAGAAGCCGAAGAACTCGCGGTAGACCATCGCATATTCCAGCGCCGGATCGCGCTGGCTGACCAGGCAGATGCCGAAGGAAGCACGCCGCTCCCTCACCTGCTTGGCGACTTCGGTGCTTGCTGCGACTGAAATGGTGATGCTGGCGTGCGGGTAGTTGCTGTGGAACTCGGACAGCGCCTGATCAAAGAGCGGCGAGACGACATGGCTTGCCGTCGCGATCATCACATGGCCGGTAACATCGTCGCTGATGCCGCGCATCAGCAGCGGCAACTGCGATATGGTGCCGAACACCTCGACGCTCTGCTCATAGAGAAGCCGCCCGACCTCGGTCAGTTCGAAGCGCGTCGCGTCGCGCTCGACCAGACGCCGGCCCACCCGGTCCTCCAGTCGCCGCAGAGCATTGCTGACGCTGGGTTGCTTGAGGTTCAGTCGCTCCGCAGCTCGCGTGATGCCCTTCACCTCCGCGATGACGACGAATGTCCGCAGAAGGTTCCAGTCGAGATCCCAGACCAGCCGTTCGGGGCGTGGAAGTGCCATTCCTGATATCTATGCTCTCTATTCCCATTATCTATTTGCGCAATGATACCGCAAAGGCAATCATTGATGACAGGAAAGCGTCTGCACGCCTCCCAAGAACAAACCTTGCGCGCCATCCAGAGGAGAGGAAATCAGATGAACAGAGTATTTTCCGGCATCGCCGTTGCGGCCCTGCTGCTTGCGTCGACCTTCACTGCCGTTTCGGCCAGGGCCGACGACCTCGAAAAGATCAAGGCGGCGGGCGAGCTGAAGATTTCCATGAGCGGTCAGTATCCGCCCTTCAACTTCGTCAACGACCAGAATGAAGTCGTCGGTTTCGACGCCGATATCGGCAAGGCCATCGCCGAGCGCATCGGTGTCAAGGGCACCATCATCACCACGGCCTGGGACGGCATCATTGCCGGCCTGCTCGCCAACAAATACGACACCGTCGTTGGCTCGATGACGATCACGCCTGAGCGTGAAAAGGTGGTCGATTTCGTCGGGCCTTACTACCACGCCGGCCGCGCCGTTTTCGTCAGCGAGCAGTCGAAAGTGCAGAGCCTCGACGACCTCAAGGGCAAGACCATTGGCGTGACGCTGGGCGAGACGCATGAGAAATGGGCGCGCGAAAAGGGCGGCTGGGATATCCGTACCTACAAGGGCCTGCCGGAACTGCTGCTGGAGCTGAGGGCCGGCCGCGTCGACGCGATAGTCGTCGACAACATTCCGGTCATGGTTGCCGTCAAGGAGACGGGCGAGAAGGTCCGCAAGCTCAACACGCCCGATATCGAAGGCGGCGCTGTTGCCATCGGCATCGCCATCCGCAAGGACAATCCGGAGCTCAAGGCTGCGATGCAGAAGGCGCTGGACGACATGCTGGCGGACGGCAGCTACGAAAAGATCTCGATGAAGTGGGTCGGCAGCGACATCCGCTGATCTCTCCTGGCTTCAGGCGAGCAAAGCCGCCTGAAGCCGAGCGTTACTCCTGCTGGACCCTTTCATGGATTTCTCCTTGATGCAGCGCGTCTTCCCGTTCTTCGTGGAGGCCGCCTTGGTGACGATCGAGATCACGGTGTTGGCCCTGATCCTGGGCCTCGCGGCTGCTTCATTGGCCGCGGCCGCCAAGATGTCGAAATCGGCAATCCTGCGGACCATCGGCACGCTCTATGTCAGCCTGTTTCGCGGCACGCCGTGCCTGATCCAGCTCTTCGTGCTCTATTTCGGCGGCCCGCAGATCGGCATCAATCTGGAGCCGTTCGCCGCCGGCGTTATCGGCCTCGGTCTCAACATCGGCGCCTATATGGCGGAATCGATCCGTGGTGCGCTGGTCGCGGTCGACAGGGGCCAGACGGAGGCCGCCCGCACAATAGGCTTCAGCCGTTTCCAGACCTTGCGCAAGGTCGTGCTGCCGCAGGCCGCACGGCTGATGATCCGGCCGCTCGGGGTCAATACGGTTGCTTTGTTGAAGGGATCAGCACTTGTGTCGACCATTTCAGTCGTCGAACTGACCTACACCGCCCAGCGCTTCATCGGCTCCACCTACAAGCCGTTCGAGATATTCGGCGTTGCAGCCCTGCTCTACATGATCATGGTCTACGCGGTTGCGCGGATCGTCGACCTGCTCGACAAACGCTTCGCCATCGTCTGACCGGAGAGCACGATGCAAGGTTTGGATTTCACCGTCGTCGCGCCCTACTGGGACCTTCTGTTGATTGGTGCCTGGTGGACGGCGGTGCTGACGGTCTCGGCGGGCGCACTCAGCTTCGTCGGCGGCATCCTGTTCGCGGTCATCGTGCTCTACGCCCCTAAGATCGTTGCCTATCCCGTGCGCGCGCTCATGTGGGTGTTCATGGGCACGCCGCTGCTGTTGCAGCTGTTCCTGATCTATTTCGGCCTGGTGCAGATCGGCATCGACATTCCTGCCCTTGCCGCCGGCATTGTTGGGCTCGGCCTGCACTTTGCCGTCTACAATGCCGACATCATCCGCGCCGGCATCGTGGCCGTCGATGTCGGCCAGACGGAGGGTGCGCGCAGCATCGGCTTCGGCAAGTGGCAGACGCTGCGCCATGTCGTGATACCGCAAGCCATCCGCAACACGGCACCACCGATCGGCGGTAATCTGATCGCGCTGTTGAAGGAATCCTCGATCGTCTCGGTCATCGGCATCGCCGAGTTGGTCCATTCGGCCCAGCTGGCGATCAGCGAAACGTTCCGCCCGTTCGAGTTCTACATCACCGCAGCGGCGCTTTATTACATTCTCAATCTTGTGCTCGAGGCGGCTTTGCGTCGGTTTGAAAGACATGTGGAGGTTTCCCGATGAGCACGCAGCGGCCAATGGTCGAGGTTCGCGGCGCGCGCAAATCGTTTGGCGCCGTCGAGGTCCTCAAAGGCATAGGCCTGTCGGTCGATCGCGGGCAGATCGTCGCCATCATCGGCCCGAGTGGCTCCGGCAAGAGCACGCTGCTGCGCTCCATCAACCATTTGGAATCCCTGGACTCCGGTGAAGTCTGGCTCGACGGCGTGCAGGTCAACCAGAAGCTGCACGGCCATGCCTTCGAGCGGCACATCAACAAGGTGCGCCAGCAGATGGGCATGGTGTTTCAGCACTTCAATCTGTTCCCGCATCTGACCGTGATCGAGAACATTTCCATGGGACCGATCATCCTAAAAGGCATGACCAAAAGTGACGCGCATGCGCTGGCGCATAGCCTCTTGTCCAAGGTCGGGCTCGCCGACAAGATCGACGCCTACCCCTCGCGGCTTTCGGGCGGCCAGAAGCAGCGTGTGGCCATTGCCCGTGCGCTGGCGATGCAGCCCAAGGTGATGCTGTTCGACGAAGCCACCTCGGCGCTCGATCCGGAACTGGTCGACGAGGTCAACGCGGTGATGAAACAGCTTGCCGCCGAACACATGACCATGCTCATCGTAACGCATGAGATGCGCTTTGCCGGCGAAGTGGCCGACAGGGTGCTGTTCATGGATGGCGGCGTGATCGTCGAGGAAGGCCCGCCCGGCGACATGTTCCGCGCGCCGCAGAAGGACCGCACGCGCAGCTTCCTCAAGAAATATCTTTCCGCCTGAGGATGACCATGACCAGCCCAAACACGGAATTCCCCGATTTCGGACTGACGCCGGAGCAGCGCCGCCACGCGGTGCGCGGCCACTATTACGAGTGGCCAGGCATGGATGGCGAGCGCGGCGAGATCTGGTGCTACAGCGACCGGTTTTCCTATCGCGCCGGCGAAACGGTGGCTTTGCATGTCAGTTCGACAGCTGCGACGTTCGGCATCACAATCACCCGAGATGGCGGCAGCGAAAACAAAGTATTCGAGAAATCGGGCATCGCGGCACGCTGGCAGGACACACCCGACCAGTGTTCGGCTGAAGGCTGCGGTTGGGACCCATCCTTCGAATTTCGCGTCGGAGCGGGCTGGCCGTCCGGCGCCTATCGGGTCACGCTGACCGCCGACGGGCTCGACGGCAAGCCGATCCAATGCCACCATATTTTCATCGTCTGCCCGCAGCCGGGCCGCAAACCTGGCCGCGTGCTCCAGGTGGCGGCGACAGGCACATGGCTGGCCTACAACACCTGGGGCGGCTCCAACCACTATCAGGGCATCACCGGGCCGGATCGCAACCAGTATTCGCCCATCGTCTCGACGCAGCGCCCCTGGTGCCGTGGCTTCGTCGTGCTGCCCAAGGATGCGCCGCGTGTGCCGCTGGAGGTCGCTGTGCCGCCGAAGACCGTGCCGCGCTATCCGCACATGGAGTGGGCGCTCGCCACCGGCCATTCGAAGAAATACGCTTCGTCCGGCTGGGCCAGCTACGACAGCCATTTTTTCCGCTTCGCCGAACAGGCCGGCTATGGCGTCGATCTCGCCAGCCAGCATGATCTGCATTTTTCGCCGGAAATTCTCGACGTCTATGACTGCGCCGTGTTCGTCGGCCATGACGAATACTGGACCTGGGAAATGCGCGATGCCGTCGACGCCTATGTCGAGCGCGGTGGCCATGCAGCGCGCTTTGCCGGCAATTTCATGTGGCAGACGCGGTTCGAAGACGAGGGCCGCCGGCAGGTCTGCTACAAATATCGCTCGCGTGCCGAAGATCCGGCCTATCTCCCAGACGGCGACGTCACCCGTGCCACCAATTCCTGGGAGGCGCCGGAAATTGGCCGGCCGGGTTCGGCGACCTTCGGGCTCAACGCGACGCGCGGTGTCTATGCCGGCTGGGGCGGCTGTGCACCGCGCGGCGTGCGTGGTTTCCCGGTCTACCGGCCCGAGCATTGGGCCTTCGCCGGCACCGGCATCTACTATGGCGACCTGCTGGGCGCCGACAGCCATGTCTATGGCTATGAGGTCGACGGGCTCGACTTCGAGATACGCGGCGGCCTGCCCTACCCGACTGCGACCAGCGGCGCGCCAGATGGCCTGCAGGTTCTCGCCGTCGGCATGGCATCCCAGGTCGAGGAAAGCGCCGATATCCCGATCGAGGACCAGTTCCTCACCGACGAAGACGGCCGCTTCACCGCCGAAACGTTGTTTGGCGAGGCGAGCGACGCCAATCTGGAAAAGGTCAAACGCGGCAACGGCATGATCGTCAATTTCCCGCGCGGCAAGGGCGAGGTGTTCCATGCCGGAAGCTGCGAATGGGTCGCCGGCCTGCTAAGACAGGACCCGATGGTCGAACGCGTCACGAAAAATGTCCTCGATCGTTACCTCGGAAAGCCCTGACATGTCGAAAGTCCAATCCGCCGTTCAAGAAACCGAAGCCCGGCGAGACTCGCATCTGTTCTATCTGTCCAGCCTACGCCGGCCGCTGATCGACCGCGCCGAAGGCATCTACATGTGGACGCAGGACGGCCGCTGCTTCATCGATGGCTCGAGCGGCCCGATGGTGGCCAATATCGGCCATTCCAATCGCAATGTGCTCGACGCCATGAAGCGGCAGATGGACCGCGCCACCTTCGCCTATCGGCTGCATTTCGAGAACGAGCCGGCGGAGGAGTTGGCGCGGGAGTTGGCCGGCAAGCTGCCGGAGGGCATGGACCGCATCTTCTTCGTCTCCGGTGGCTCGGAGGCGACGGAATCCTGCATCAAGCTGGCGCGGCAATGGGCGGTCGCCACCGGCCAGGCCAGCCGCTGGAAGGTGATCACGCGTTTCCCCTCCTATCATGGTGGCACGTTGGGTTCGCTCTCGATCACCGGCGACGATGCGCTGGCCGAAACGTTCGAGCCGATGATGCGGGTGATGCCAACCGTGCCGGCGCCGAATGCCTGGCGCGACCGCGACAATCTCTCGATTGAGCAGCGCGGCATCCGCTATGCCGACATGCTGGAGGAGAAGATTCTTGCGGAAGGTCCAGACAGCGTGGTTGCCTTCATCATGGAGCCGATCGGCGGTGCGGCGACCGCGGCGCTGGTGGCCCCGGACAGTTATTATCCACGCATCCGCGAGATCTGCGACCGCTACGGCATCCTGCTCATCCACGACGAAGTCATGAGCGGTGCCGGCCGCACCGGCAAATTCCTCGGCGGCGATCACTGGAACTGCAAGCCAGACATCGTCGCCTTGTCGAAGGGGCTGGGCTCCGGATATGCGCCGCTTGGCGCACTCGCCGCACCGATGCGGCTGGTGCAGCCGTTGCTCGCCTCCGGCGGCTTCCAGCACGGCCACACCTATGCCGGCAATCCGCTGGCCTGTGCCGCCGGCCTGGCTGTGCTCGGCGAAATGGACCGGCTCGACCTGATCGCCAATGCGGCAGCCATGGGCGACGTGCTGATGGACGGGCTTAAAGGCCTGGCGAAGCGGTTTCCGTTCCTTGCCGACGTGCGTGGCAAGGGCCTGCTCACCGGCGCCCAGATGGTCGCCGATCCCGAGACCCTAAAACCGATCGACCAGAACAAGAAAGCCACGCAGCGGCTGCTCGACCTCGCCTATGAACGCGGGCTGATCATCTATGGCCGCAGGGTCAAGGGCGGCGTCGACGGCGACAATTTCATGGTCGCGCCACCGATGATCGTCACGGCCGAGCAGGTCGGCGAGATCATCTCCATCATCGGTGACTCGCTGGAGGTTCTGGCCGCCGAGCTCGACCTGCCGGTCGGAGGCCAGGGGTAAGAAATGGCACCGCGAAAAGTCATCATCACCTGCGCCGTCACCGGCTCGGTGCACACGCCGTCCATGTCGCCCTATCTGCCGGTGACGCCGGACCAGATCGCCGCAGACGCGATCGCGGCGGCGGAAGCCGGCGCCTCGATCCTGCATCTGCACGCCCGCGACCCCAGAGATGGCCGCCCGACCGCCGATCCGGACGTCTACATGCAGTTCCTGCCGCGCATCAAGCAGGCGACCGATGCAGTGATCAACATCACCACCGGCGGCTCGTCGCTGATGACGCTGGACCAGCGGCTGGCAGCCCCTTTGCGGGCCGAACCCGAAATGTGCTCGCTCAACATGGGTTCGATGAATTTCGCGCTGTTCCCGATGCTCGACAAGCCGAGGGAATGGCAGCACGAATGGGAACCCAAGCTGCTGGAAGCCACCCGCGACACGATCTTCAAGAACACCTTCGCCGATATGGAAGCGGTGCTGGAAAGACTGGGAAAGGGCTGCGGCACGCGCTTCGAATTCGAATGCTATGATGTCGGCCATCTCTATTCGCTGGCGCATTTTCGCGATCGGGGGTTGGTGTCGGGACCGCTGTTCATCCAATTCGTCCTTGGCATATTGGGCGGCATCGGCGCCGACCCGGACAATCTCGTCCACATGAAGCGGATCGCCGACAAATTGTTCGGCGACAGCTACCAGTTCTCGGTGCTCGCCGCCGGCCGCCAGCAGATGCCGCTGATCTCAATTGCAGCAGCCATGGGCGGCAATGTCCGTGTCGGGCTGGAGGACAGTCTCTATGACGGCCGCCAGCTGGCGAAATCCAATGCCGATCAAGTGCGCCGTATCCGTGGCATTCTCGACGGGCTGTCGCTGGAGGTTGCAACGCCCACCGAAGCGCGCGACATGCTGGCGCTCAAGGGCGGCGACCGGGTGGCGTTTTGAGATGCTGATCTGAGATGAACCTGCAATGATTGCCTCGCCCAAAATCCGCCTCCGCCCCGGCCGAGTGGAAGATGTCGAAACCATCCACGCCGCGATCCTGAAACTCGGCACGCATATCGGTGCGCCGGAGGAGATCATTTCGACAGCAGATGATTTGCGCACCTACGGCTTTGGTGAAAAGCCCGCTTTCTCCACCCTGATCGCCGAAGTGGGCGGCGAGTTTGCCGGCCTTTGCCTGCATTTCCCGATCTTTTCGACATGGATGGGGCGGCCTGGCGTCTATGTGCAGGACCTCTATGTCGAGGATCGTTTTCGCGGCCGCAAGATCGGCGAGCGGCTGCTGCGGCGTGTTGCGGCGCAGTGCCGGAAGGAAGGCGGCGTCTATCTCCGGCTGTCCGTCGACACCGACAATGAAGGGGCCAAGGCCTTCTACGAGAGGCTGGGCATCGCCTGGTCGAGCTACGAACAGACCCAAAAAATCATCGGCGAGGCCTTCTTTGCTTTCGCCGACGCGCCGGAAAACGGGGATCAGGAATGAAAGCCTTCTATGCCGAGGAACAGAAGCGCCACGACCCCAGGGCCTTTCTTTCGAGCGGCGCGGCACAGCCCAATCCGGAAAAGCCGGAGCGCATCGAGAGATTGTTAGTCGGCGCACTATCTGCGGGTTGCACGATCGAGCGACCTCGGGATCATGGGCTCGGCCCGGCCGCGGCGGTGCACACGCCGGAATATCTGGATTTCCTCGAGCATATCTACGCGCGCTGGCAGCGCATCGAGGGCGCTTCGGCCGAAGTGATCCCGAACATCCATCCGATTGCGCGCAATGGCTCCTATCCGGCCTCGGCGGTCGGCCAGGCCGGCTATCACATGGCCGACACGGCTTGCCCGATCTCGGGCGAAACATGGCAGAGCGCGCTGTGGAGCGCCTGGAGCGCGGTCGAAGCCGCCGAGGCGGTGATATCAGGCGCGCCGGCCGCCTACGCGCTGTGCCGCCCGCCCGGCCACCATGCCTTTGCCGATGTCGCCGGCGGCTTCTGTTTCATCAACAATTCGGCCGTCGCGGCGCAGGTTCTGCGCAAACAAGCCGCACGGGTGGCGATCCTCGATGTCGACCTGCATCACGGCAACGGCACGCAAGGCATCTTCTATGCACGGCCGGATGTGCTGACCGTCTCGCTGCACGCCGATCCGGTGCGCTTCTATCCGTTCTTCTGGGGTCATGCCGACGAGCGCGGCGAAGGGCCCGGCCTCGGCTATAATTTCAACCTGCCGCTGCCGCGCAAATCCGCGGACGCGGCGTTTCTCGAAGCGCTCGAGGTGGCCTTCCAGCGTATCCGTGCCTTTTCGCCCGACGCGCTCGTTGTGGCGCTCGGCCTCGACGCGTTCGAGG
>NZ_RZQT01000035.1:0-53580 GCF_003998485.1 Mesorhizobium sp. M7A.F.Ca.CA.001.04.2.1 | reverse complement strand
GTTCGCGAAGATCATTGGAAAAAGGTCGCGTCATCAGATGCTGGCCTCCACTCCAGCCAGCATCTTGAATCACAAAACTCACAAATCGGGAATCCCCTACGATTCCATCAAGTCGTGAACCGCTCTAGGCGGAAACCTCAAGCACGATCTTGCCACGCACATGCTCATTTTCCAGCCGTTCTTCCGCTTTGGCGACCTCTCCAAGAGGGTAGGTGGCTTGCACGAAGGGGGTGACCTTGCCGGCCTCGATGAGGCGGCCGATCTCGGCAAGATGCGCCGCATTCGGCTCGGCCAGGTAGGAGACGCCACGCGCCCGACGCAAGTTTGCCTTTTCCTGCGACGGTTGGGAAAGCGTGGAAACGAGCGTCCCGCCAGGCTTGAGCACCTCCCAGGAGCGCTCCTGCGTGTCGCCCGCGACAAGATCGAACACCAGGTCGACCGCATCGACGACCTCTTCGAAACGCTGATTCTTGTAGTCGACCGTCTGATCGGCGCCAAGCTCACGCACGAAAACGACGTCCTCGGCGGAAACGGTTGTCGCGACGAACGCGCCCGCGGCCTTGGCCAGCTGGATCGCCAGATGACCGACGCCGCCGGCGCCGCCATGGATGAGAACCCGTTGTCCGGATTTGAGGCCGCCATGGTCGAAAAGGCCTTGCCATGCGGTGATGCCGGCAAGCGGCACCGCCGCGGCTTCGACATGGCTTAGACGATCCGGTTTGGCAGCCGCCTCCGTCGCCTTGACCACGACATATTCGGCATTGCCGCCCCGGTCATGACCAAGCATCGCAAACAACGGGTCGCCCTTCTTCAACGTATGCGCCCGCGTACCGCATATTTCCACCGTGCCGGATACGTCGCGCCCGAGCGTGACCGGCAGGGTCTCGCTCACCGACCCTTCGCGGGTCTTGTAGTCGATCGGATTGACGCTTGCGGCGCGGACCCTGAGCACAACCTCGTCGTCAAGCGGCTGAGGCGAGGGGACCTGATCGATCGAAAGGACCTCAGGTCCGCCAAAAGCGTGGATGCGGATTGCTTTCATGTCGGCATACCTCCTGTTGTCTGGCTTTCGGCGACGCTGTCTGCAGGGCTGTCGTCAGCGGCTGTGCAGCCGAGGTTGCGGCGGCAGGCACGCTGGCCTCCCGGGGGCCACCGTCAGATGATTTTCCACCATCATCGGCGACCCAGCGGGATGCCAATTTGTCGGCGGCCAATCCGTCACGATCAGGCCGCCGCAAGGACGCCCAGTCCTGCTAGGCCGTAGACTGCGTCGGCGGGTTCTGGTTCATCATCCACAGCTCGATCGCAGCCAGAACCGCGACCAGAACGCCGATTACAACATGCACGCCCATGGCTGTGGTTGCCTGGAATCCAAGCACCCAGGGAGACACAACTACCCAAAGACCCACAACGAGGTTCAGCCATTCCTCCCAGACAGCAAAGGCGAAGAGGGCGGCAACCGAAAGCACGACAATCACGATGCCGCTGCCCATGGCATTCTGGGACTGTGTCCCCGCCGCTAAGGCGAATATCCATGGAGAGAAGAAGAGAATTGCTCCGAGGACCAGATTTGCTACGTCACAGAGCTTGGCGTTTGACCATTGGTTCATGATTTTCTCCATCAAGCGTGCTCTCCACGCTTCCGAAGCTCAATCGGTGGCCTTGAAACCGTCGGTCACATGGCGGCAAGGCTACAACCAGACTTGCTGGCTTTCTAACTGGAGAGCAGGCCGTTGGTTCCAACCAATCGGCCTGGACACGGCACCGGGAACTGTCCTCGCCGGGAGCATTCAGCCACTCCCGATCCGTTCGCGACATACAACGCGGCGGGAAGGTGCGAGGCGCAGGCGATTACCCATGTCTCGATCATAGTCGTCACCCGGAGCGCCAGTCCTCGAAGAAGACGTTCAATGTAAGCGTGATGTGTTCGCGTTCTGGCAGCCTTCTGTGCCGCTTCCTTCCTGCCGCGGGTACCCTTGGTCCGGCGGCGGCCGTCCGCGCCATGGGCGCGCGTTGTCTCTGGGGACCAACGCGCCGAGGTTACAAATGAACCTATCCCAGCCTTTGGCTACCGACATCGACGACGCGCGGGGAGTCAGACGCTGCCAAACCTCGGAGATCGGGATCGATACCGGTTCACGACGGGTTGCTGATCAATGCGCATGGTTCGCATGCCGAAGCGGACGTCACGGCTGCGTGCAAATCGGCACTGGCTGCGGCGGCGGTGCCGGATGATCCTTCCTGTATTGGGCGATGATCGGCTCGAGGGTCTTTCGCGGCCAGAATTTCGGTGTGCCGATTTCCTTCAGGCAGGACGCGTTCCAATAGGCGCCCGGCTGTGAATGGTTGGCTGCGACCGCGGCGATGTCGCGCGATTCCGGGTAGATGTAGAGCGTCGTCGGATTGTCCTTGACCATCGGGATAATCTGCTGCGCATCCGCCGGCGACCAACTGGTGCAGCCATTGCTGCGACCGCCGGCATAATCCACCAGCTTGCCGAACGGTACGAAGCCGTCATGGTCGGCATGCGAGCTGTTCGGATTTTTGCGCAGGCACAGGCCGTGCAGCACCTGGGCTGCGTGGCCGCCGATCACCCGCTGCCTGGCGTTCGCGGCTTCGCCTTCGCCGTCGAACTGGATGAAGGTGCGCTGGAAAGCCACGTCCCGTTTCGCACCAGTGCGGTAATAACCCTTGAACGAGGTTTTCGCCTCGCGGGTCATATAGGCGCCGCCGGCCGTCAACGATGAATCCATCGCATTGCCGAAGTTCCTAGCGCACCGCTGCCATTCGAAAAATCGACGACGCCCTTCAGATTCCGCCCGCTGCCATGACCCGACGAAATCGCGCGGAAGGACTCGCTGGCCTCGCAGATGACGTAGTAGCGGCGGCCGAGCACGCCATTGCCCAGATCGCTGGGGCGTGTCGCATCCATGGCGAAGTAGCAGGGGTTCTTGACGGCCCCTTGGGCGACCTTCTTCCGATAAAGCGCGCGGGCTCGTTCGAGGACAATTTGTGAGATCTGGCCGTCGCTGTTGCCGACATGAGCCTGCAACCAGGCCGGAACGTCAGATGATGCGGCAAAGGATCGAGCGGACACCGTCACGGCGATGACGGCGACGAAAAAGCTGGCGACGACGCCCAGACAAACAGATCTCAACCGCACGGATCAATTCTCCTGTCGAAGCGAATGGCGATTTCTTGCGGTATTTGCCGCGAGAATCGATCATAGATGGCCTCGCATTATCAGGCGAAACACATCTTGTTTAGCGTACCCGCATGAAGATCCGCAAAGCAGGTCGACGCATGCAACGGCCCTACGCCGACATGCTGGCTCCAGGCTTGCGGCGGACGTCTTCGTATCCTTGAAGCAGGGCAACGAACTCGGGTTGGCGGGTTCCTTCGAGCTCGTCGGCGCGTTGGCTGACGGAGCATCAAACGAAAAACCCGCCTGTGCGGCGGGCCATTGGCGCAAATCAGCACCATGGACAAATATGTACCATAGCTGAGTGCAGGGAGTCAAGAAAAAATTCCTATCGCGAAAAGCCGCGAGTTCGGAACCTGATCTCTCGAGTTCCGCGATTTTCGATACGCAGGGATTGAGCTATCATCTGATTCTGGCGTGGCTCACGCCTCCTCCCTCCGCCGGGAAAGCATCATCCATGCAGGGCTCTCTCATCACCGAACCAACTGTTCGAGCGCTTGGCATAAGGAGGGGTTGCGAAAACGGCTCGCACCAGGAGGTTTGTCATGAAACTGTCCGCGCCCGTCTATCATCTGAAGCGTCAAGCCAGGCTTTTGTCCCGCGAGGCCAAAATTCCGCTCCACGAAGCGCTTGACCGTGTTGCAGTACGGGAAGGCTTCGCCAGTTGGAGCCTGCTTGCGGCCAAGGCAGCCGGGGCGGCGCGTGCCGGCACACTGTTTGCGCAACTTGCGCCCGGCGATCTGGTCCTGGTGGGTGCACGACCCGGCCACGGCAAGACGCTGATGAGTCTCGAACTGGCAATCGAAGCCATGAAGTCCGGCAGTCGGGGCGTGTTCTTCACGCTGGAGTATACGCAGCGGGATGTGCTCGACCGGTTTCGAGCCATCGGGGCAGACCCGGTGCAGTTCAACGACCGGTTCGTGTTCGACAATTCCGACGCCATCAGCGCCGACTACATCGTCAAGGCATTGGGCTCGGCGCCGCGCGGCACGCTGGTGGTGATCGACTACCTGCAACTGCTCGACCAGAAGCGGCAGAATCCGGAGCTGATGGCGCAGGTTCGCACGCTGAAGGCGTTTGCCGGCGACAGGGGATTGATCCTCGTCTTCATCTCGCAGATCGATCGGTCCTACGACCCGGCGCAGAAGCCGGTTCCCGATATCGGCGATGTGCGGTTGCCTAACCCTCTGGATCTGTCGCTGTTCAACAAGACCTGCTTCCTGAACAAGGGCGAGATCCGGTTCCGCGCGGCAGGCTGACGATCGGGTCAGCCAAGCCTTCATTGGGCGGCTGCTACCAGGTTCAGCTCAACCGATGCCGGATTGTGCTGCGCGCGCAACGTTTCGGCCGCCTGGCGAACCACTTCGGATATAAGCATCAGCTGTTTGGCGATCGGGCTTGTCTTGCGCCAGATCATGCCGATCGTCCGCGAAGGTTGGGGGTTGGCAAAGTGGGCGACAGACACCGCCGCCGAGCGCGTCTCCACCGGCACGGCCATTTCGGGAATCAAGGTGACGCCGACACCGGCGCCGACCATTTGCACCAGGGTCGACAGCGAGCTGCCGTCCAGCAACTCCCTAGGCCGCGCCGAATGCATGTTGCAGAACGACAGCGCCTGATCGCGAAAACAATGGCCTTCCTCCAGCAGAAGCAGCCGCATCTCGCGCAGCATTTCGCGGTTGGGGACCGGCTTTCCCTCGTCCTCGCCGGGCCGGACCAGCACGAAGTTCTCGGCAAACAGCACGATTTCCGTCAGCGAGGGTTCCGACACCGGCAAGGCGACGATGGCCGCGTCGAGCCGGCCGTCGGCCAGTTCCTGGATCAGCTTCTGCGTTTGCGTTTCGCGCACGTGGATATCGAGCCCGTCATGCATGCGGGCGAGGTTGCCGATGATGGCAGGCAGGAGGTAGGGTGCGATCGTCGGGATCACGCCGATGCGCAACCGTCCCACCAGCCGGTCGCGCGAGGCGCGGGCCAGATCCGTCAGCTCATCCACCGAGCGCAGGATGTCGCGGACGCGCAAGGCGAATTCCTCGCCGAAATTGGTCAGCCGGACCTGGCGTGGGCCTCTTTGGAAAAGCTCCGTGCCCAGCGTTTCCTCCAACTCCCGGATCTGCACCGAGATGGCGGGCTGCGAGATCGAGCAGGCATCGGCGGCGCGGCCGAAATGATTGTGCCGGGCCAGCGCCTCGAAATAACGCAGCTGCTTCAGCGTCAGGTTTGTCATAATGTCATCTTATCGCTGCAATCAGGAAATCCAACTTAAATTAATCAAGCGGCTTTGCTATAGGAGTCGTAACGAAGATGAGGAGCAGCCGGGACCGCCTGGTGAGGCGCATGCCCGCAGCAACAGGACATCCAACATATTCGGTCGCGTATCGGGCTCAGGTCATCGCGCCAGCCATGAAACGGACCGCCTACAGGGACATTTTTGTGTTCCTGTTCACGCAGCAGTTGAACAGCTCAACTCAGCCACGATCGGAGAGAAGAACATGGACGCACAGACCGATGATCCCAGTGCCGGCAAATGCCCCGTTGCGCACGGATCCTCCAGCAGGACGAACCGTGACTGGTGGCCGAACCAACTGGACCTTGGCGTTCTGCATCAGCAATCGAACCTTTCGGATCCGATGGGCGAAGAGTTCGACTATGCCGAGGAATTCAAGTCGCTCGATCTCGATGCGGTGATCAAGGACCTGCACCAGGTGATGACGGATTCGCAGGATTGGTGGCCGGCCGACTTCGGCCATTACGGGCCGCTGTTCATCCGCATGGCCTGGCACAGTGCCGGCACCTACCGCATCGGCGACGGCCGTGGCGGCGCCGGGGCCGGCCAGCAGCGTTTTGCTCCGCTCAACAGCTGGCCGGACAATGCCAATCTCGACAAGGCGCGCCGGCTGCTGTGGCCGGTCAAGCAGAAATATGGGCGCAAGATCTCCTGGGCCGACCTGCTGATCCTCACCGGCAACGTCGCGCTGGAATCGATGGGCTTCAAGACCTTCGGTTTCGCCGGCGGCCGCGCCGACGTCTGGGAACCCGAGCAGGACGTCGATTGGGGTTCGGAAACCAAGTGGCTCGACGACAAGCGCTACTCCGGCGACCGCGAACTCCAGGGCCATCTCGGCGCCGTCCAGATGGGTCTGATCTATGTCAATCCGGAAGGGCCGAACGGCAAGCCGGATCCGCTGGCCTCGGCACGCGATATTCGCGAGACGTTCGGCCGCATGGCCATGAACGACGAGGAGACCGTGGCGCTGATCGCCGGCGGCCACACCTTCGGCAAAACCCACGGCGCCGGCGATGCTTCGCTTGTGGGTGCGGAGCCGGAAGGCGCCGGCATCGAAGCGCAGGGCCTCGGCTGGTCGAGCAAGCATGCCACGGGCATCGCCGGCGATGCCATCACCTCGGGCCTCGAGGTGACCTGGACCACGACGCCGACCAAGTGGAGCAACAACTTCTTCGACAATCTGTTCAACTTCGAATGGGAGCTGACCACGAGCCCTGCGGGCGCCCATCAGTGGACGCCGAAGGGCGGCGCCGGTGCCGGCACCGTGCCGGATGCCCACGATCCGTCCAAGCGCCGCGCGCCTGCCATGCTGACGACCGATCTCGCGCTGCGGGTCGATCCGGCCTACGAGAAGATCTCGCGGCGCTTCCATGAGCATCCGGACCAGTTCGCCGACGCCTTTGCCCGCGCATGGTTCAAGCTGACCCATCGCGACATGGGTCCGGTCGTTCGCTATCTCGGCCCGCTCGTGCCCAAGGAAGAACTGATCTGGCAGGATCCGATCCCCGCGGTCGACCACGAACTGGTCGGCGAGCAGGACATTGCGTCGCTGAAGGCGAAGATCCTGGCATCGGGCCTGTCGGTTTCCGAATTGGTCTCGACGGCGTGGGCCTCGGCCTCGACGTTCCGCAATTCCGACAAGCGCGGTGGTGCCAATGGTGCACGCATCCGGCTGGCGCCGCAGAAGGATTGGGAGGTCAACCAGCCGGCGGAACTGTCGAAGGTGCTGGCCAGGCTGGAAGCCATCCAGAAGGAGTTCAACGCGGCACAGACCGGCGGGAAAAAGATCTCGCTGGCCGACCTCATCGTTCTCGGCGGTGTCGCCGCTGTCGAGAAGGCGGCGAAGGATGGCGGCCACGAGGCCAAGGTGCCGTTCACGCCGGGTCGCATGGATGCTTCACAGGAACAGACGGATGTCCATTCCTTTGCCGCGCTCGAGCCGAAAGTCGATGGCTTCCGCAACTATGTCAGGGGCAAGCAGCCGATGTCGGTCGAAGCCATGCTGGTCGACCGGGCGCAATTGCTGTCGCTGACCGCACCCGAAATGACGGTGCTGGTCGGCGGTCTTCGTGTGCTCGGCGTCAACACGGCCAACTCGAAGCACGGCGTGTTCACCGACCGGCCGGGTACGTTGACCAACGACTTCTTCGTCAACCTGCTCAGCATGAACACGGTCTGGGATCCGGCCGCCGGCTCCGACGAAGTCTACGAGGCGCGTGACCGCAAGACCAAGGCGGTCAAGTGGACCGGCACCCGTGCCGACCTGATCTTCGGCTCGCACGCCCAATTGCGCGCGCTTGCCGAGGTCTACGGGTCGGCGGACGCCAAGGCGAAATTCACCAGGGATTTCGTTGCGGCATGGACCAAGGTGATGAACGCCGACCGCTTCGACATCGCCTGAGATCGCTAAAGGTGCTCCGGCGCGGCCGCGCCGGATCGCCGGTCCTCCCAAGGACACAACGCCAGGGCCGCGTTTCCAGTGATGGGAGCGCGGCCTTTGTCGTATGGGGCCGCGCTTTGGTGGACCGTGCCTCCCTGGTCAAGCATGCTATTTTGTGGGCATCGCGTCTGCACCGGTGCACCATGATCGAAATCGTCAAACCCGCGCTCGAACATCTGCCGTCCTACAAGGCGGCACTCGAACGCGGCTGGTCGCCGGACAATGTGCGATTGCTGGAAGCGACGCGCGAGCAGCTTGCGGCAATCGAAAGGGATCCCGTGGCTTTTCTCGCCGACCTCGATGATCCCCAGGCCAGGGGCGGTCCGATCACCTTGCCCGACGGCAAAAAGGTGCCGCGCCTGCCAGGCTTCCGCCGCTGGATCTGGGACGGCGAGGCGTCGGGCTCGATCGGCTTTCGCTGGCAGAAGGGCACGTCGGACCTGCCGCCGCATGTGCTCGGCCATATCGGCTATGCGGTGGTGCCGTGGAAGCGGCGGCGCGGCTACGCTACACAGGCGCTGCGCCTGATGCTGGAGGAGGCGAGGGCGGTCGGCCTGGCTCACGTCGAGATCACCGCCAAACCGGGCAATCCGGCCTCGCACAAGGTGATCCTGGCCAATGGCGGCAAGCTCGTCGAACGCTTTTTCGAGGACGCCGCCTATGGCGGAGCAGAAAGCTTGCGGTTCCGGATCGAGCTGTAGGATGTATCTCAACCATGCTCATCGGCGCACAGCGCATGATCCGACAGCGCGCGGATGACGTAGCAGTCGCCGACCGTCTGGCCATTGCAGCACGTGGCGATGCGTTCGAGCTCGGCCTCGAGCCGCTTCAACTGGGCAATCTTTTCCCGCACCGAGATCAGTTGCTCCTCGGCGATCTTGTCGGCGTGGCCGCAGGGTTGCTCGGGGTGGCCGCTCAAATCGATCAGAGAGCGGATGTCCTCGACGGCGAAACCGAGATCGCGGGCGTGGCGGATGAAGGCCAACCGCTCCAGCTCCTGCCTGGAATAGCGGCGCTGGTTGCCTTCCGAGCGCTCGGGTGCGGCAACAAGGCCCATCTGCTCGTAGTAGCGGATGGTCGGCACCTTGACCCCGGTGCGGCGCGAGAGATCACCGATCGAAAACATGAATTGCCTCTTGAAGCTCTAGTGACTAGAGCAATTACAGTGCCTGACATCAGCGTTCAAGACCCATGCGGCGACGCCGCGCGGGCAAGACAGACAGGTGATGTGATGACGGCGCCCCTCGACCAGGTAAAAATAAGGCAGACGCGGTTCAAGATCGGCGGCATGGATTGCGCCTCTTGCGCAACCAAGATCGATACGGCGGTGCGTCGCCTAGACGGCGTCGCCGATGTCTCGGTTTCGGTGACCGGTGCCAGCATGACGGTCAGCCATGGCGGCGCGTTGCCGGAAGACAAGGTGCTGCAGCAGGTGGCTCGGCTCGGCTACGGCATCGTCAGGGCCGAGGCACATGTATCGCCGATGTCAGACAAGGCGCACGCCGATCACGTCCACAATGACCATGAAGGCCACGATCATGCGATCCACGATCCCGATCCCGATCATGGCCATTCCGAGACGGGGCAGGCGTGGTGGCGTTCCCGCCGGGCGGTGCTGACGCTCGCCTGCGCGGCAGCGCTTCTCGCCGCATACGGCATCGGCCATCTGTTCCCGGTGGCGGAACGCGGGGTGTTCCTGGCCGCGCTGTTGGTCGGCCTGGTGCCGATCGCACGGCGCGCGCTGATGGCGGCATTGGCCGGCACGCCGTTTTCGATCGAGATGCTGATGACCATCGCGGCGATAGGCGCCGTGATGATCGGTGCCACTGAAGAGGCCGCCGCCGTGGTGGTGCTCTTCCTGATCGGCGAGCTTCTGGAGGGTGTCGCCGCCGGCCGGGCGCGGGCGAGCATCCAGGGACTTGCCGATCTGGTGCCGAAGACGGGCTTGGTCGAGCGCGCAGGCGGCACATCGGAGTGTCCCGCCGAAGACCTTGCGGTCGGCGACATCATCCTGGTGCGGCCGGGCGACCGCATCCCGGCCGATGGCGAGATCATCGAGGGCGCGAGCGAAATCGACGAGGCGCCGGTGACCGGCGAGAGCACGCCCAAGCGCAAGGGCGTCGCTGACGCCGTCTTTGCCGGCACGATCAGCATCGACGGCGTGCTCAAGGTGCGGGTGACGGCGGCCGCTTCCGACAACACCATCGCCCGAATCGTGCGGCTGGTGGAGGAGGCGCATGAGGCCAAGGCGCCGACCGAGCGCTTCATCGACCGCTTCTCGCGCACCTACACGCCGGCGGTGCTGGCGGTCGGTGCGCTGGTGGCATTGTTGCCGCCGCTGCTTGCCGGCGGCGACTGGAACGAATGGATCTACAAGGGCCTTGCGATCCTGCTGATCGGCTGCCCCTGCGCGCTGGTCATCTCGACCCCGGCGGCGATCGCCGCGGGCCTGGCGACCGGCGCGCGGCGTGGCCTGTTGATGAAAGGCGGTGCGGTGCTGGAAGGCTTTCGCCGGCTCACGGCGGTCACCTTCGACAAGACCGGTACGCTGACCGCAGGCAAGCCTGTCGTCACCGACATCGTGGCGTATGGAAGGGATGAACGCACCGTGCTGGCGCTGGCGGCAGCACTGGAGCAGGGCTCCAGCCATCCGTTGGCGATGGCGATCCTGGACCGGGCCAAGGCCGACAAGGCGCCGGTGCCGCCGGCTCTCGCGGCGAAGGCAATCTCGGGCAAGGGTGTCGAGGGCAGCGTTGGCGGCGTCGCCGTCTTCCTCGGCTCCGGCCAGGCGGCGGGCGAACGCGCCGACATGACGCAAGCGCAGCGCCTCGCCGTCGACAGCTTCAACGGCCAGGGCAAGACGGTGTCAGTGCTCGTCGCCGATGGCGTGGTGGCCGGGCTGATTGCCATGCGCGACGAGCCGCGGCCGGATGCTGCGGCCGGGATCGCGGCGCTGAAGGCCGAGAGCATCCGCGCAGTGATGCTGACCGGCGACAACCGCCGCACGGCGCAAGCCATCGCCGCTTCGCTCGGCATCGAGGCGCGGGCGGAGCTGTTGCCCCAGGACAAGCAGCGCATCGTCGGCGAATTGCAGCGCGAGGGTTTCAAGGTTGCCAAGGTCGGCGACGGCATCAACGACGCGCCGGCGCTCGCGGCCGCCGATATCGGCATTGCCATGGGCGGCGGCACCGACGTGGCGCTGGAGACCGCGGACGCGGCGATCCTGCACGGCCGCGTCATGGACGTCGCGCGTATGGTGAAACTGTCGCGGGCGGTGATGGCCAATATCGGCCAGAACATCACCGTGGCGCTGGGGCTGAAGGCGGTGTTCCTGGTCACCACCATTTTGGGCATCACCGGCCTGTGGCCGGCGATCCTGGCCGATACCGGCGCGACCGTGCTGGTCACCGCCAACGCCATGCGCCTGCTGCGCTGGCGCGGGTGAAGTGTTTTTGGTTGATCACGATCTTTTCGGAAAACCGGCGTCCACTTTTCCGGATCGTGATCTACTCGGCTGGGGCTGTCAGCGGCGGCGTGGCGTTGCTGCGCCCTTCCCAGACATAAGAGGCGAGCGCCACTGCCACGGCGACCAGCATGGCGATGGCGCCGAGCAGCGGCAGGCTGCGGTAGCCATAGCCGCTGTTCAGCATCGCGGCGCCCAACGAAGCGGCCAGCGCGATGCCGACATTGAAGCCGGACGGAATGAGCGACGAAGCGAGGTTGGAAGCATCTGCCGTCCAGGCCAGGATGCGGGTCTGGATCGGCGTGCCGATGGCGAAGTTGAGACCGCCCCAGATGACGATCGCCACAACCATCGGCAGGGGATAGGGGCTGACGGCATAGATCACGCCAAGCGTCACCGCCTGCAGGGCCAGCATGGTGATCAATGACGGCATCAGCTTCCAGTCGGAGAGCTTGCCGCCGAGGAAGACTCCAAGGGTTGCGCCGACGCCGTTGAGCAGCAGCACCCACGGCACCAGGTTCTCGTCGAGACCGGTGACTTCCAGCAGTGTCGGGGTGATGTAGGTGAACAGGCCGAACTGGCCGATCATCAGCATCAGCATCAGGATCAGCGATGTCCAGACCTGCTGGCGGGCCAGCACGCGGACCTCGCGGGCGAAACCGGCGGGCTTGGCCGATGAGCCGGTGGTGCGCGGCAAAAGGGCTGCCATGGCAAGCGTTGCCGCGACACCCAGCGCGCACATCACCCAGAAAGTCGCACGCCAGCCCCAGATGTTGCCGATCGCGGTGCCGGCCGGCACGCCGATGACGTTGGAGACGGTGAGGCCGGACAGGATGACGGCGACAGCCATGCCGCGCTGGTCCTCGCGCACGAGACCGACGGCGACGACCATGGCGACGCCGAAATAGGCGCCATGCGCGACCGCCACGGCAATGCGCAACAGAAGCATCGAGGTGAAATCGGGCGCCAGCGCGCAAGCCGCCTGGCCAATGGTGAAGGCGATGGCGAGGCCTAGCAGCAGGCTCTTGCGCGACAATGACTTGGTGGCGAGCGCCAGCAGCGGGCCGCCGATGGCGATGCCGCCGGCATAGCCGGAGACGAGATAGCCGGCGGAGGGAACCGAGACGCCCAGGCCTTGCGCCACCTGCGGCAGCACGCCGGCAATGACGAATTCGGTGGTGCCGAAGGCAAAGGCGGCGATGAACAGGGCGATGAGCGGAAGCGACATGGGGAAGCCTTAGCTGGAAGCGCCTCAAACCACGGATGGGCTTTGCGGGCAATCCAGAAATTTTTGTCGCGAGTTTAGGTTTTCTTCAGTGGGGGCGAGGCGGTGAAGCGCCAATCTCCCCCCTTGTGGGGGAGATGGCCGGGGTAAAGGAAGCGCGCGAACCTATCCAAGCGCGCTCCCTTCCTCTCTCTCCGGAGGCCCCGTGGGGGATTGCTATTCTTCAGCTCGCTTTCAACCGCGACCCCGTCAGCAGGCCGCGCTCTTCAAGCACCGGATAGGCCATCGAGGCCAGCAGCGAATTGATCTGTTTCAGGTCGCGGATGGTGTCGAGATGGATCGAGCTGGTTTCGACGCTCTTGGCGGTGCCGTCGCGCAGCCGCACGAAATGGCTGGCGCTGGTTTCCTTTTCGCGGTCGCGCAGCCGGTCCTTTTCCAGCACCAGCTGACGGGCGGTCTCGGGATCGCGCGACACCAGAACGTTGAAGGCAAGCCGCGCATTGGCCAGAACCGAGCCATGGAAGGCGCACAGCTCGGCCCAGCCCTCGTCGGTGAATTCCAGTCCGCGCTCGAACTTCTTCTTCACATGCACCAGCATGTTGCGCACGATGATGTCGCCGACCTGCTCGAGCTTGACGCAGGCGCCGATCAGTTCCTGGCAGCGCAGCGCCTCGTCCTCGGTCAGCGGGTTCCTGGTCAGTTTGGCGAGGTAGAGCTTGATCGCGGCGTGCTTGCGGTCGACGCGGTCGTCGAGTGCGGCCAGCGCCTTGATCTTGTCGGCGTCGGCGCTCTCATAGAGTTCGATGATACGCTTGAGCATGATCTCGATCGTCTCGCAGACCCGCACCACCTCGCGGGTGGCATTGGCCAGCGCCTGGCTCGGCACGTCGAGCGCGCTTTCGTTGAGTGCGGACAGCTCGACGACGTCAAGCGAGGCGGCCGGCACGGGCTTGGTGCCAAGTGCGACGATCTTCTCCGAAGCGCGGTAGACGAAGCCTGCCAGCGGCAGGCCGGCGAGCAGGATCAGCACATTGAACAGGATGTGGGCATTGACGATCTGGTCCGCCGCCGTAGAACCGAGAAAGGCGAAGTGCGGCCTGAAGATCATGACAAGGATCAGCATGACCAGCGAGCCAAGCCCGCGCATCAGGAGATTGCCGATCGGCACGACGCGCACTTCGGGGCTCGACGAGCGGGTCAGCATCGGCGCGATGATCGAGGAGCCGAGGTTGACGCCAAGGATGAGAACGACGCCAAGTTCGGGCGTGATCAGGCCACGGCCTGCCAGCGTCGCCATCAACAGCACCGCCGCGATGCTCGACTGGAACAGCCAGGTGATCAGTGCCGCCAGCAGATAGGCGGTGATGGAATCGGTCGAGAAGTAGTTGATGATGACCGGCATGAGCTGGCTGTTGCGCAGGGGCTCCGATGCCTGGCCGATCATCTCCAGCGACAGGATCAGAAGGCCGATGCCGACCAGGATGCGGCCGGACTGGCGCCAGTCGCGCCGCTCGGTGGCCATGAACATGACCGTGCCGGTGATCAGGCACAGCGGCACCAGCAAGGTGAGGTCGAAGGTCAGCAGCTTGACCACCAGCGCCGATCCGATTTCGGCGCCGCGCACTGCCAATTGACCCGCGGCGCCAGAGACGATGCCAGAGCCGGCGAAGGAGCCGACCAGCAGCGTGACGGCGGTGGAGCTCTGCAGGGCGATGGCAAGGCCGGTGCCGGCCAGCACCGCCATGATCGGATTGCGCATGGTGGCGCGGAGGCGATGGCGCAGCACGTCGCCATAGGCGCGTTCAACGCCGGTCTTCACCATGCGGGTGGCAAACAGCATCAGCGCCACGGCGCCGGCCAGATGCAGTAGGACGACGGACCCGCTCATTTCGTCCCCCGCATGCAAACAGGGCGCCCGCCCTGTTTTGCGTGGCGATCAGAAGGAAAAACGAGGGAACGAATCATGTTCATGGCGGTGACTTATAATACCTCGAATATTTTAGCCGGATAATAAAATCTTGTCGATTTCAAGGGCCGTTGCCGCGCGACAGGCGGTGTCGGAAAATGGACGGACGCGCAAATGGTTGCATTGCTGGGCGGGCGCGAAGCGGCGGATAGGCCGAGTTTGCGGTGCGACTGGCTCCTGCCTTTGCGATCATGTTCAGCTTCCTTGGGTAAATCAAGGAATCCATTACATAATTGTAATGCGTGCGTTCAGTTTCGGTTCATCGATGGGCAGCTACTGCTTCGATATCGACAACCAAGGAGACTTCTCATGAAACGCATCGTCCTTTCCGCACTCGCTTTCTCGATGCTGGCCGCCACGTCGCTCACCGGCCAGGCCGCACCGCTGAATGCGCCGAACGCGCCGCAGTCGAACTACAGTCAGGTCGACTGGCAGAAGCCCGGCCACCACAGCGATGTGAGGAAGCGCGTTTACAAGAAGAAGGTCGTCGTCGTGAAGCGCAACAACTGGCGGCATGGCCAGAAATATTCCGGCTGGAAGCGCCATCAGCCGATCCGCGACTATGGCCGCTACGGCCTGCATCGCCCCGGCCGCGGCCAGGAATGGATCCGCGTCGGCAACGACTATGTGCTGGTCGGCATCCTCTCCGGCGTCATCTTCGGCGCGCTTGCCGCGCATTAATCGGCACCTGCCGGACATTGAAAAGGGAGGCGGCCCGCTACGGCCGCCTTTCTTTTTGCCTGTGGAAACCGGGTATGGCCCGCATTAAGGGTCGTCGGATTTCGCGGGCGTGATTATATAATCGGGAAACGAGTTCCCCGATGCGCTTTCCACCCGCCTTCCTCGACGAGATACGCGACCGCGTGCCGATTTCATCGGTGATCGGCCAGCGCGTCGCGTGGGACCGCAAGAAGACCAACGCACCGCGCGGCGACTATTGGGCCTGCTGCCCGTTCCATGGCGAGAAGAGCCCTTCCTTCCACTGCGAGGACAAGAAGGGCCGCTACCATTGTTTCGGCTGTTCGGTCTCGGGCGATCATTTCAAGTTCCTCACCGAACTGGACGGGATGAGCTTTCCCGAAGCTGTGGAAAAGATCGCCGACATGGCCGGGGTGCCTATGCCGGTCCGCGATGCGCAGGAGGAGCGGCGCGAAAAGGAACGCGCCAGCCTGACCGACGTCATGGAGATGGCGACCGCCTTCTTCCAGGAACGGCTGCAGGGACCGGAAGGCGCCAAGGCGCGTGCCTATCTGCGCGACCGCGGCCTGACGCCGGCGACGCAGCAATCGTTCCGGCTCGGTTTTGCGCCGGACAGCCGCAATGCGCTGAAGGAGCATCTCGCCGCCAGGGGCGTGCCGAAAGCCGATATCGAGGCCTGCGGACTGGTGCGCCACGGCGACGACATCCCGGTTTCCTATGACTGGTTCCGCGACCGCATCATGTTTCCGATCCCGGATTCCAAGGGGAAGATCATCGCCTTTGGCGGCCGCGCGCTGCAGCCCGATGCGCTGGCCAAATACATGAACTCGCCCGACACCGAGCTCTTCCACAAGGGCAACGTGCTTTATAATTTCGCCCGCGCCCGCAAGGCCTTGGCCAAGGGCGGCACGGTCATCGCCGTCGAAGGCTATATGGATGTCATCGCGCTGGCACAGGCCGGCTTCGAGAATGTCGTGGCGCCGCTCGGCACCGCGCTTACCGAGAACCAGCTCGAGCTGCTGTGGCGCATGGCGCCGGAGCCGATGTTGTGCTTCGACGGCGACAAGGCCGGGTTGAAGGCCGCGTGGCGGGCCGCCGACATGGCGCTGCCGTCGGTGCAGGCCGGCCGCTCGGCGCGTTTCGCGCTGCTGCCGGAAGGCAAGGATCCCGACGACCTCGTCAAGGCCGAAGGACCGGATGCGTTTCGTAGCGTTCTGGCCGAGGCGCGGCCGCTGGTCGACCTTTTATGGATGCGTGAGACGGCGGGCGGCGTCTTCGACACGCCGGAGCGGCGGGCCGAGCTCGAGAAGACGCTGCGCGAACTGACCAGCCGCATCCGCGATGAAAGTCTCCGCTACCATTATCAACAGGAGATGCGCGAGCGCGTGTTGAGCTTCTTCGGCTCGCAGCGCGGCACCAGGCAAAGCGGCCGCCAGGATGGGCGCCCGGGCCAGGGCAAGGCAGCCGCTCCCGGCGGGCAGTTCGCCAAGAGCGGTGGCGGCCGCATTGCGATCACCGAAAGTCTCGGCCAGTCGGCTTTGGTCAAACGCGGCGGCGAGGGGATGTCGGTGCGCGAGGCGACGATCATCGTCGCATTGGTCAACCATCCGGCACTGATCGACGAGAATTTCGCCCATATCGAGTTTCTCGATCTCGCCAACTCCGATCTGAGGCGGCTGCATGCGGCAATCCTCGATGCAATGGCGCATGACATGGCCAATGATCGCCAGGCGGTGATTGCGACGATCGAACGCGCCGGCTGCGCCGAGATCTGGGAGCGGGCCGTCGGGTTGATCCGGCGGATGCGGCAATGGCCGGCGCTAGAGACCGCCGCCCTTGAAGATGCCCGCGATGCTTTCAGCCAGGCGCTGCACTTGCAGCGCAGCGCGCGCACCTTACATAAGGAACTGAAACAGGCGGAAGCGGCGCTCGCCACCGATCCCACAGACGAAAACTACCGGCACCTGATCGAAATTCAGGCGCAATTCCAGGATGTGCAAGCCACGGAAGCACTGATCGAAGGGTTTGGCGTCTCCTCGGGCAGGGCAGGGCGAGCTTAGTTGGAAGCGAGTGAATTGAGAAAGCGTCGTTGCGCGTCGAAATGGCGCGTAACGGGCTAAGTCGGGTAATTGATTCGCTTTTTTCATGCGAATCATGCGAGAGGCGCTTGACCTTCTGGCAGATTGGCGGAATCAGGACGATTCGAAACGTTAACCCGAACCCGCGTCGACGGGAAATAAGCGATGTGAGGTACTGGTCACTGGACAGGCAGCCCGCCTGCCACAGATATCAGGGTTAATCTGGACTTAATGGATGTCGCCCAAAAAGGGGAAACCCGGTTTTGGGGCAACGACATACACCAAACGAAACGAGTTGATGCAGTTACTGGCCCGGTGAAGCGCGTTTCATAAGCGAGCGCATCCGATTTGACTGGTCCGACAGCTTACGCGGCTTTGAAGTTCGGCCGCTAGGAGAAGATAAAGACTATGGCGACAAAGGAAAAGGAAGAGGTCGAAACCGAACGCGAAGGCGCCACCGATGGCCCTCTGCTCGACCTTTCCGATGATGCTGTCAAGAAGATGATCAAGGCCGCCAAGAAGCGCGGCTATGTCACCATGGACGAGCTGAATTCGGTGCTGCCCTCAGAGGAAGTGACCTCCGAGCAGATCGAGGACACGATGGCGATGCTGTCCGACATGGGCATCAACGTGGTCGAGGACGACGAGCAGGGCGAGGAGCCCGAGGCCGCCGACACCGCGGCCGATGCCGAGGAAGACGCCAACGAGCTGGCTGAGCAGACCGGCACCGCGGTTGCCGCCACCACCACCAAGAAAGAACCGACCGATCGCACCGACGATCCGGTGCGCATGTATCTGCGCGAGATGGGCTCGGTGGAGCTTTTGTCGCGCGAGGGCGAAATTGCCATCGCCAAACGCATCGAGGCCGGCCGCGAGACGATGATCGCGGGTCTGTGCGAAAGCCCGCTGACCTTCCAGGCCATCATCATCTGGCGCGACGAACTCAACGAATCCAAGATCCTGCTGCGTGAGATCATCGATCTCGAAGCCACCTATGCCGGCCCCGAGGCCAAGCAGGCGCCGGTGGTCGAGCGCGTCGAGGAAGCCAAGGTCGAGGACAAGCCGCGCCGTTCGCGCGACGACGAAGACGACATCACCAATGTCGGCGCCGATACGCGTGGGCTGACGGATGACGACGACGAAGACGAGGACGAAGCGAGCCTGTCGCTGGCCGCGATGGAAGCGGAACTCCGCCCGCAGGTGATGGAGACGCTCGACGTTATCGCCGACACCTACAAAAAGCTGCGCAAGCTGCAGGATCAGCAGGTCGAGAACCGTCTGGCCGCGGCCGGCACGCTGTCGCCCAGCCAGGATCGCCGGCTGAAGGAGCTGAAGGACCAGCTGATCAAGGCGGTGAAGTCGCTGTCGCTCAACACGGCGCGCATCGAGGCGCTGGTCGAGCAGCTCTACGACATCAACAAGCGCCTGGTGCAGAACGAAGGCAAGCTGCTCAGGCTCGCCGAAAGCTACGGCGTGCGTCGCGAAGAGTTCCTGAAGGAATATCAGGGTTCCGAGCTCGACCCGAACTGGACGCGCTCGATCGGCAACCTGACCTCGCGCGGCTGGAAGGAATTCACCAAGAACGAGAAGGATGCGATCAAGGACCTGCGCGCCGAGATCCAGAACCTCGCCACCGAAACGGCGATCTCGATCCTGGAATTCCGCAAGATCGTCAACCAGGTGCAGAAGGGCGAGCGCGAAGCGGCGATCGCCAAGAAGGAAATGGTCGAGGCCAATCTGCGCCTCGTCATCTCAATCGCCAAGAAATACACCAATCGCGGCCTGCAGTTCCTCGACCTGATCCAGGAAGGCAATATCGGCCTGATGAAGGCGGTCGACAAATTCGAATACCGCCGTGGTTACAAGTTCTCGACCTACGCGACATGGTGGATCCGGCAGGCGATCACGCGTTCGATCGCCGATCAGGCGCGCACCATCCGCATTCCGGTGCACATGATCGAAACGATCAACAAGATCGTGCGCACCTCGCGCCAGATGCTGCACGAGATCGGCCGCGAGCCGACGCCGGAAGAACTGGCCGAAAAGCTTGCCATGCCGCTCGAAAAGGTACGCAAGGTCTTGAAGATCGCCAAGGAGCCGATCTCGCTCGAAACGCCGGTCGGCGACGAGGAGGATTCGCATCTGGGCGATTTCATCGAGGACAAGATGGCGATCCTGCCGATCGACGCGGCGATCCAGGCCAATCTGCGCGAGACCACCACGCGCGTGCTGGCCTCGCTGACGCCGCGCGAGGAGCGCGTGCTCAGAATGCGCTTCGGTATCGGCATGAACACCGACCACACGCTGGAAGAAGTCGGCCAGCAGTTCTCGGTTACCCGCGAGCGTATCCGCCAGATCGAAGCCAAGGCGCTGCGCAAGCTCAAGCACCCGAGCAGGTCGCGCAAGCTGCGCAGTTTCCTGGATAGCTGAGACTTACCGATGCAAAGAGTTCAAGGGCGCCGATGGCGCCCTTTTTTGTTTGTGGGGCGCACTCTTGCGGGCCGGGCCCTTCGGGAGGATAATTTCGCTGTCGGATGCATTTCTGGGCGATAACCCGGATGCCCGCCCCGGCGAAGCCGCCGTGCTCCGTGGCCCCGGAGGGAGGTGTGCCATGACAAGCTACATCGTGCTGATGAACTGGACGGAGCAGGGTGCCAGAAACGTGCGCGAGTCACCGAAGCGGCTCGACGCCGCCAGAAAGCAGCTGGGAGACATGGGCGGATCGTTCAAGGCGTTCTACCTGACCATGGGCGAATACGACATGGTGGCGGTGGTCGAAGCGCCCGACGACGCGGTGCTGGCGCGCTTCTCGCTGATGCTGGCGGCAGCCGGCAATGTCAGGACGCGGACGCTGAAGGCCTTTCCCGAATTAGCCTACCGCGAGATCGTCACCTCGCTCGGATAAAGCCCGTAGCGGAAGGGCCGGACCGGCTGGCCCGATACATTCTCCTTCGCGCGAGCGACCGAGCGACGTCTTGACGGCGCCCGATCGTTCGTGGTCCTTCAAGTTTGCGCTACCAACCAAATGCCGGAACTATGCTGACCGTCTGGTACAACACGCGCTGCCCGGTCTGCGATGCCGGGATCAGCAGGCAGAAGCGGCGGCTGATCGAAGCGATCAAGGCTGGGCGGATCGAGTTCCGAGACATCAATCTTGAACCGGCAGCGCTAGCCGGATTTGGCGCGTCGCTTGAGGATATCCGCCGCCGGCTGCACGCCACCGATGCCGAGGGCCGACTGCTGGTCGGCGCCGATGTCGCCATCGCGGTATGGAAGGTCACGCCGGGCGAGGGCTGGTTGGCGACGCTGTTCGGCAATCCGGTTGCCTTGCCGCTGACACGCTTTGCCTACGATCGCTTTGCCGATCTTCTCTATGCCTGGAACCGGCGCATGGGGCGCTGGTAGCCGAATTTATCGGTGGCCGCCGTTCGCAACGAAGCGGCCGAGACTGGAAAATCGAGCCCGCTGGTGCTGCATTCAGATACATCGTAAGATATATCTTGACTCCATCGATTGACTTGCCTAATTAAGATATATCGTAAGATACAACTCAAGGAGCAATCAATGCACAAACACAATCATTTCGGGCGCGGTCATTTCGGCGAGCGCATGTTCATGCACATGGCCGGCAAATTCGGTGGCAGAGGGGGCGGCGGCTTTGGCCCGTTCGGCCACGGCGGCCGTGGTGGCGGGCGCGGCGGTCCGGGCGACATGTTCCGCGCCGGACGCATGCTGGCCGACGGCGACCTCAAGCTGATCACGCTGTCGCTGCTGGCCGAAGCGCCGCGTCACGGCTACGACATCATCAAGGCCCTGGAAGAGCGCACCAGCGGCATCTACAGCCCGAGCCCGGGCGTGGTCTACCCGACGCTGACCTTCCTGGAAGAGGCCGGCTATGCCGCCTCCGCCGCCGACGGCAACAAGAAGGTGTTTTCGATCACCGAGGCGGGCCAGGCGCATCTCGCCGACAACCGCGAGATGATCGACGGCGTGCTCGACCATCTCGAGCGCTTCGGCCGCAAAATGGCCAAGGCGCGCGACTGGTTCGGCTGGAACGACGAGAGCGAAGAGGGCGGGCGTCGTGGCGGCCGCGGTGGCCGCGGGGATCGTTCGGAAGCGCGCGACGAATTCCGCGCAGTCCGTCACCGGCTGCGCGCGGCTCTGGGCGACTTCGTCGACGCCCCGGCCGACAAGCAGGCCGAGGCCATCGCCATCCTCGAAGCCGCCGCCGAGGCGCTGGAAGCGCTGTCGCACAAGTAAGCTCGTCCAGCCGACCGGACGCAGCCCTTGCCCGCTGGCCCAAGGACCGATAGTGAAATTCATCCCGCGTCACTCTACATGGTGCGGGATGAATGCTGTTGGAGGAAGTCCGATGTCTTTTCTGAAGCGTCTTTTCGGCGGTGGCGGCGGCGGAACCCAGACGGCTGAGCCGACGAGTGCAGCGCCAGCCAAGCAGGTCGAGCACAAGGGCTTTCTGATCAGCGCCACGCCCTACAAGGCCGATGGCCAGTACCAGACCTGCGGCGTCGTCTCCAAGGAGATCGACGGCGTGGTGAAGGAACACAAATTCATCCGCGCCGACCGCTTTGCCGGGCTCGACGACGCCGTCGACATCTCGATCAAGAAGGGCATCCAACTGGTCGACGAGCAGGGCGATCGGGTTTTTGGATAGGCAGGACCGGTCGAGGCGAAAATCTTCGGCATCTCGCAATGAGCCCAACCGATCAGCGTGAAGATGCTGTCAAGCGTGTTAGGAACGCCAAACAAGGCCTGGTCTCCGCAATGCCATCAAAGCCGGCTCACTCTACAGGCCGCCTTGCTATGGCAGTAAATGCATGAGTTCGTCCGGCATTGTGGTAACCGCCGGCACTGGAGTAGCCGCCGGCGTGGGATCGGCCGGATCGGCAACATTCGTTCCACCGATGACGTAGCCCGGTTCTTCCGAGTACGAGTAGACTTTCGTTATGATGCCTGATTTGAGCGCTTCAGCGTCCCAGACGTTATAAAGGCCCTGCGGCGTTGCCAGCCCCATCATGGCGAACACATCGGCGCTGTTGACGCCCATTTCGTCGAAATAGTCGGACAGCAACTGCTTCAGCGCCGGATCAGGCACCGTCGAAATCTCATCAAAGCTTCTTCTGCCGTTGTGCATTCGGGGTGTCTTCCGGCCGTTCGTTATCTGATGGACGGCGATCCGGGCATTGGCAGCTGCGGCGCGGACCTGGCCCCCAGCCAAGGCCCATGGGCAGGCCGAGAAACAGTACGCCCCACCAGAATGAACTTCCCCTTCCGACCAGCCGTTCCTGACCATCTTTTGCGGACAGCGTGGCACCAGCATCGGGCAGCCGTTCAACTGCGTCCTGCCTATCGCAGTTTCGAGGCCGGCGGCGCGGATCATGTGTCCCATTTCGAGCGCCGCATCCACGTTCCCGCCGCCAGACTGAAACACGACAGGAAGCCTTTCTCCCTTCAGTTTCCGCAGAAATTTCTCAAATTGCCTGGCGGTATCAGGTTTTATTATGCCCTCGGCAGATATCCATTGGACGCAGTTGACGTTGCAATCGCCGTTCCGAACCAGAATGAAGTTCATCGGCCATTCTTCGGGCGCTTTCTGCTTTGCGACGGCCGATGCAGTTGCAGTCAAGGCGACAAAGGCGATCAAGCAAAGGGTTACCAGCGGACCCAGGCGAGTTGTCACGATGAAAAGCCCCACTTACCAACGAATAACTACTATCGCCTTAGGTCTGTCTGATACAACCTTCTTTAACTCTCCGCTCGACGACGCCGTCGACATCTCGATCAAGGAGGGCATCCAGTTGGTCGACGAGCAGGGCGATCGGATTTTTGGGTAGGCAGGACCACCTCTCCGCTGGAGGTCGCAGATCGCGACCGCCAGCGGGTCAATTCGTCCTGGCGGGATCGATCGTCATCAGGCGTGCCCTTGCCTCGATCAGGTGCCTTTGCGCGGCTCTTATCCGGCTGCACAATGCCAGATTGAGGGCGACGCCACCTTCCTCATCCAGCAAGTCGTTCGCGCACTTCAAAGAGTGCTCAGCTCTCCTTATACGCAGTCTGGCTTTGGCCGCTTCCATGCTGTGAATTTCAATCATTGCGCCGCGTCCTTTGCGGTTCCGGTCCCTTCATGGACTAAACCGCTGATGATCGCATTGGTTCCGGCCCAGGGAATATGCCCGCGGCTTCGGCTATTTCGTGGTCGTGTTGAATTCACGGTTTGCCGTGTAATCGATCACGAAGGTGCCCTCGGGAGCGCGAACGCCCTGCTTCACATTTGATATAGTCACCGTTGTGGTAAGTCCCTTCTCGTCGGTGAGGCTCCATCTGCGCAGATCTAGAGATTTACTGTCGAACACCATGGAGATGCTCGAATTGCCGAAGGTCGATCTGTCCGACAGCTTGACGGTAATTTGGGCGCCATCGTCCCTGATGCTTTTCACGCGATTGCCGGAGAAGTCGACCTTATTGTCGAGCAGCAGCTTAAGCGGCGTCTTCGAGAGAGCATAAAGCCGCGATGTCTTCAGCTTTCTGTTATAAACCACCAGGGATTTGCCATCTGCAATCACGCTGATCCCTGATTGGCCTGCATAGTTGAACCGGATCTTGCCGGGGCGTTGTAGAAAAAACCTGCCACGAGTCCTTTCCGCATTTGGACCCGACTGGACGAAGTCCCCGGACATGGACTTTACCGATGAGAGGTGATCGGCAACCGTCTTGGCATCAACAGGCGCGGCGGAGATCGCGGCGGTGGGTGCCGCATACATCGCGGCAGCGCTGGCAACGGCGAACCAGCAACCCAGCAGTACTTTGATCCGATAGCCCATCGCTTATCCCACCTCCGGAGCAGGCGCGTGATCGAAAGAGATCACGCGCCTCCAGGTCAGTAACCCTCCGGGCATCGTGCAACGTAAACCCGGCCATACTGATCGCGATATCTGCACTGGCCGGCTTCGCTGGCGTGCCCGATGACGGCCCCGGCTATCGCGCCAACCGCACCGCCAACAACCGCCCCTTGCACAGGATCGCCGGCCACCGCGGCGCCTACCGCTGCGCCACCCAAGCCGCCGACGGCAGCGCCTTGTTCGGTACGGGAGCACGCCGAGAGCGGAATGAGCAGGCTCAAAATGAGCAGCGTCTTTTTCATTGGTTCTCTCCTGGGCTACTATTAGCCAAGGCTTAAATGCACCAAGGAGCTTTTCGATCCATCGACCGCTGCCTCCGTTCAAGCGACGGCTGGCCATCAAGCACAACCCCTGTGCCCCGCTACGCCGCCTGCAACTCTCGGCGCGGCAGCGGCGGGAAGGCGATGGCGATGCCGACCGCGCCGAGCCCGACGAGGGCCGAGCCGATGAATAGCCAGTGGTAGTTGGCATAGGCATCGAAGACCATGCCGCCGGCAAGCGGTCCCAGCGCCATGCCGAGGCTGGACAGCATGGTGGCGGCGCCGAACACGGTGCCGAGGATGCGCTGGCCGAAATATTCGCGCGCCAGCACCGCATAGAGCGGCATGACGCCACCATAGGTGGCGCCGAAAATGACGGCCAGCATGTAGAACTGCTCGAGCCGGCTGATCGAGAGATAGGCGGCAATGACGATCGCCTGGATCGCCAGGCCCGCGATCAGCACCGGCTTGACGCCCAGCCGGTCGGCAAGCACGCCGTAGAAAAGCCGGCCGCCGAGGCCGGCCAGGCCTTCGACGCTGTAGATCGAGACCGCGGCCATGGGGGCGACGCCGCACAGCATGGCATAGCTGACCATCTGGAAGATCGGCCCGGAATGCGCCGCGCAGCAGGCAAAGAAGGTCAGCCCCAGCACGATGAACTGCGGCGAGCGCAGCGCCTGGCCGACCGTCAGGCCGGCGCCTTCGGCAACCGGCGCGGAGCCGGTATCGGCCATGACGGGCTTCGGTGGTTGGCGCACCAGCAGCACCGCCGGCAACAGCAATACCCAGGCGGTAATGCCGATGTCGAACATGGCGGTGCGCCAGTCATAGGCGGAGATCAGCCATCGGGCGAAGGGCGAAATCGTCATCGGCGCCACGCCCATGCCGGCCGAGACCAGCGAGACGGCGAGGCTACGGTTGGTGTCGAACCAGCCTGTGGTCAGCGCGATCATCGGCGCGAAAAAGGCGCTTGCCGCGAGGCCGACCAGCACGCCATAGGTAATCTGGAAGCTCAGCAGCGAACCGGCCCGGCTGGCCAGCACCAGCGCCAGCCCGAGCAGAACCGCGCCGGTCATCACGACGATGCGGGCGCCAAAACGGTCCGATATCGCGCCCCAGGCGAAGCCGCCAAGGCCCATCACCAGGAAGTTGAGCGTCATGGCGCTCGAAATGCCGGCGCGCGACCAGTTGGTGTCGATCGCCATCGGCTCGAGAAAGATCGCCAGCGAAAACATCGTCCCGATGGCGACACAGGACATCAGCGCGCCAGCCGCGACGATGACCCAACGATAGGAAAAGCTCATTCAAATCTCCCATGCCAGAGGGCAGCGCTCAGCGCTGCTTGCATCCGAAGGACGCCGGCAGCGAGGCTGATCCTACAATCCGGTTGCATTTTTTATCCAGTCTGGCCCGACGCCGTTTTCAGCAGATCAGATCGGCAGTTCCGACGTGTATTTGATCGTCTGGCTGGGGACGTCGGTCTTGACGTTCTGCACGCCCTTGATGCGGCTCAGATGCTCCGACTGGAAGCGGCGGTAGTCGTCGATGCCGGCCGCCACCACGCGCACCATGGCGTCGCAATCGCCGAGCATCAGGTAGCACTCCATCACCTGCGGCAGCTTGGCGACTTCGGTGGCGAAATGCTCGATCGTGTCCTCGTCCTGCGTCTTCAGCCAGATGCGGGTGAAGAAGGTCAGACCCTTGCCGATGCTGGCCGGGTTGAGCACGGCGACATAGCGGTCGATGACACCGGCTTCCTCCAGCAGCTTCACGCGACGCAGGCAAGGCGATGGCGACAGCCCGACCTCATTGGCCAGATCATTGTTGGCCATGCGGCCATCGCGCTGCAGCGCCCGCAGAATCCGCTTGTCGATCTCATCCAGCTTCATGGCTACAGATTCCATCTATTCGAAAATTTGTAACATAAAATGCCAGAATTCGGCGAAATACAACAATCTCCGCAACCAAATTGCGGACCGATTTCGGTATGTTTGCTGCCGACATCAGTTGATTTCAAACGCAGGGAAGCGGCGGCCGCGAGGTCAGCCGATGAAGACACATGAGCATTTCACAGGCAGTCGAGACGGTGGCAGATGGTTCGAAATCCGAATTCCGCCGTGGCGTGGCGTCCTGCGCGCCGGTGCTGTTCGGCACCATCCCCTATGCGCTGGTGCTTGGCGCCCAGGCGACGCAGAAAGGCTTGAGCACGGTCGAACTGTCTGCCATGACAGGGCTGAATTTCGCCGGCGGTTCGGAATTCGCGGCGATCCAGTTGTGGACGTCGCCGCCGCACATCGTGCTCATCGTCGCCATCACCTTCCTGGTCAACAGCCGTCACCTGCTGATGGGTGCGGCACTGGCGCCGTTCCTGCGCGACCTGCCACGGCGCAAGGTGTTTCCGGCGCTTTTCCTTATGTGCGATGAAAGCTGGGCGCTGGGCTTGGCCGATGCCAAACTGCGTGCTGCAGCCGGCATCACGCCGGCCTTCAGCCCGCGCTATTATATGGGCGCGGCGCTGGCGATGTATCTCACCTGGGTGGCCTTCACCACGCTGGGTGCCTTGCTCGGTCCGATGCTCGGCCATGTCGAGACCTATGGTTTTGACATGGCGTTCCCGGCTGTCTTCCTGGTGCTGATGCGCGGCATGTGGACGGGTATGGCGGCGGCGCGGCCCTGGCTGGTCAGCCTGGTCGTTGCAGCACTGGTCTATCTCTTCGTTCCCGGTGCCTGGTATGTCGCCGCCGGCGCCATGTCGGGTCTGGTCGCGGCCTGGCTGATGGCAGGTGATGCATGATCGATGCAACGACCCTTTTCACCATCGTGCTGATGGCCGGCGTCACTTATCTGACGCGCATCGGCGGCTATGTCGTCCTGCGCAACCGCACGCTGGGCGCCCGTGCCACGGCTGTGATGGAAGCTGCGCCCGGCTGCGTGCTGATCTCTGTCATCGCACCGGCCTTCGTATCGAAGTCCCCGGCGGATCTTCTGGCGCTGGCTGTTACTCTGGCAGCCGCCACGCGGTTTTCCATGCTGCCGACCGTGCTGATCGGGGTCAGCGCCGCTGGTCTGCTGAGGCACCTCATCGGCTAGAACGCAAAAGGCAGGCGCGAACGCCTGCCTTCGATGCGGACAAATTTCGGCTGTTTACGCGGCAGCCGCGACGTCCCGGCTGGCGGCCACAACGGCGTCGACCTTGGCGGTCGCCTTGGCGAGCGCTGCTGTCACCGCGTCAGGACCCATGCCAACGCCTTCGATGCGGATGACATCGACATCGGTCATGCCGAGGAAGCCGAGCACGCCACGCAGGTAGGGAATGGCGTGATCGAACTGCACGGCCGCACCTTCCGAATAGATGCCGCCGGAAGCCAGCACGATATAGACCTTCTTGCCGGTGACCAGACCCTTGGGGCCGTTCTCGCCATAGGCAAAGCTCTTGCCGGAGCGGGAGATGTGGTCGACCCATGACTTCAGGGTCGAGGAGATGTTGAAGTTGATGAAGCCGGTGGCCAGGATCACCGTGTCGGCGGCGAATAGCTCGTCGAGCACGACATCGGAGACGCCGACGACTTCAGCCTGGCGCGGGGTGCGCGCTTCGGCCGGGGTATAGATGCCCGTCGCATAGTCGGCATCGATGTGCGGCAACGGATTGGCGACGAGGTCGCGCACGACGAGCGTGTTCGACGGATCGGCGGCGACGAGCTTTTCGGCGAATTCGGTGGCGATGCGGGTCGAATGCGAGGCAGCGCCGCGCGGGCTCGAAGTGACAAGAAGAATGGACATTTTGGGCTCTCTCCAGCGGTTGGAATGATTTGTCCCGCCAGATATGGGGCTTTCGATCCATTCAATAAACTGGTATATTTTCTATACGATCCATCCATAAATTGGATATAGCGATGCAGCCCAACCCGACGCTCGATCAACTTCAGATCTTTGTGACAGTCGCCGAAGCCGGCAGCTTCTCGGCCGCCGGCCGCAAGCTCAACCGGGCACAGTCCGTCATCAGCTACGGCATCGCCAATCTCGAGGCGCAGCTTGGGCTGAAACTGTTCGAGCGCGAGGGCACGCGTGAGCCGCAATTGACGGAGATCGGCCGGGCGATGCTGGAGGACGCACGGCGCATGATCGGCGTGCTGCAGCGCATCCGCTCGCGCGTCGACGGCCACCACCAGGGGCTCGAGGCCGAGGTCGCGCTGTCGGTCGACGCGACGCTGCCGTCACCGGTGCTGGTTCGGGTGCTGAAGGCATTCGAGGCGCAGTTTCCGACCGTGATGCTGCGGCTGCACATCGGCACGCTCGGCCTGATCCCCGACCATGTCGTCAGCGGGCAGGCCGACCTTGGCATTGGCGGCCTGCTGGGCGATGTCGACGTGAACCTTGTGCGCATCGGCTTCATGTCGATCGTGCTGGCCGCCGCGCCCACCCACCCGCTGGCCTTGCTGCCGAAACCGGTGGCGATCGAGGATGCGCGCGAACACACCCAACTTGTCGTCACCGACCAGTCGGAGCGCACCAAGGGGCGCGACTTCGGCGTCTATGCCTACCGTACATGGCGGCTGACGGATGTGCGCACCAAGCATATGCTGATGCGCGAGGGGCTGGGCTGGGGCGGGCTGCCGCGCTGGCTGATATCAGACGACCTAGCGAGCGGCCGGCTGGTCGAGATCGACCTCGAATCCTTCAGGGAGGTGAGTTCGCCGCTGTTTGCCATGCATCGCAGCGATCGCAGCCCGAAGCCGGCGGCGGCCTGGCTGATCGACCAGTTCAAGCGCCAGCTCGGCTGCTTCAACGAGTTCGAGCCGGGCGAGGTGCCGGATGAGGAGCACGAGACAGCCCATCGATCAGCGCCATGAGCACGGCGCGGTAATCTTGCGCTGAGGCGCCGGCCTCGATGGCCAGGGCGGCACGGTCGAAGGCGGAGCCGAGCAGTGCGGTCAGCGCGTCGGCCGGCAATCTCGTCATCGTCTGCGCCCGCATCGCCGCGACCAGCCCTTCGCGCAGAGAGCGGTTGCCGTGGCGATTGTCGATCGCGTCCATGGCGGCGCGGCCAAGCACGGCCGGGCCGTCGAGCAGCAGCAGCCGCGTGCGTCCGGGCGCGCGCATGGCGGCGAGATAGGCGTCGGAGCCGGCAATCAGCGCGTCATGGGCAAACAGCGATGGCGGCGAGGCGCGCTCGATCTCCTCGGCGACCGCTGCCGCCTCCTGCTCGACCACGGCAGCAAACAGTGCCTGCTTGTCGGCAAAATGATGGTAGAGCGCGCCGCGCGTCACGCCGGCGGCGGCTACGATCTCCGGCGTGCCGGTCTCGGAATAGGATTTCTCCGTGAACAGCTTTCGCGCCGCGGCAATCAGGTGGGCGCGCGTCGCTTCGGTGCGGTCGCGGTTGGAACGACGCGCGAAATCGTGTTGCATACATGCAGCCTGTATGTTAATTCGGTTTACATGCAGACTGTATGTTAATTGACGGGAGAAGGAAAGATGAAGACCACGAGCTATTACCCGGTGCTGATGACCGGCGACGTCGCCGGCACGGCGGCCTTTTATGTGAAGCATTTCCGCTTCCAGCCCCTGTTCGAAAGCGACTGGTATGTGCATCTGCAATCGGGGGAGGACAGAAGAGTCAATCTCGGCATCGTCCAGGGCGACCATGAGACCATCCCGGAAGAGGGGCGGGGCCGCGCTTCGGGCCTGCTGATCAATTTCGAGGTTCGCGACCCGGACGCTGTCTATGAGCGCGTCGTCGCCGCCGGCCTGCCGATCCTGCGCTCGCTGCGCGACGAGCCCTTCGGCCAGCGCCATTTCATCACCAAGGACCCCAATGGCGTGCTGATCGACGTCATCAAGCCGATCCCGCCGAGCGAGGCGTTTCTGGCGCAGTATGCGGAAGGGGTGGCGGGAGCCTGAGCGCCCGCCTCAACTGGCCCTTGCCACCGGCGTCACCGTCACCTGGCTGACACCGGTGCGGCGCACGACGGTGCACAGCGTCTCGCGGCCGATGCGTTCGGCGTCGAGCATGCGCACCAGGTCGTCGACGCCGGTGACAGGACGGCCGTCGATGGCGGCGATGATGTCGCCTTCTTTCAGGCCGGCCTTGGCCGCCGGGCCGTCCTTCTCGACGCTGCGCAGGCGAACCGCCGTGCTGGTCGAGACTTGCGACAACAGGGCGGCGCGGCGCGGCAAACTGGCAGTGTCGGCCGAGACGCCGATGAAGGCGCGGCGGACACGGCCGAAGCGGATGATCTCCGAAATGACGAAATTGGCGGTGTTGGAGGCGACCGCGAAGGCGATGCCCTGCGCGCCATGGATCATGGCGGTGTTGACGCCGATCACCTCGCCGACCGACGAAACCAGCGGCCCGCCGGAATTGCCGGGGTTGAGCGCTGCGTCGGTCTGGATGACGTCGTCAATCAGCCGGCCGGTCGAGGCGCGCATGGAGCGGCCGAGCGCCGAGACGACGCCGGAGGTGACGGTCCATTCAAAGCCGAGCGGATTGCCGATGGCGATGGCGATCTGGCCGCGCCGCAGCCGCTTGGAATCGGCGAGCGGTGCGACATCGGCAAAGCTGCCGTCGGCGCGCACCAGCGCGATGTCGGTGTCGGGATCGCGGCCAAGCACGCGGCCTTCGCGGGAGGCGCCGTCCGGCATCGAGACGCGCACTGTCCTGGCATCGCCGACGACGTGGAAATTGGTAACGACCAGTCCGTCCGGCGCGATGACAAAGCCGGAGCCGTGGCCGCCCTGGCCGCCGACGCGTTCGATGCGGCAGACGGCCGGGCCGATGCGGTCGACGGCGTCCGCAACGGTCGTCGAATATGCGTCGAGCAATGTATCGTCAGGTTCGAATTTGGCTGCGGCGAGGGCCATGGAAGGGCTCCGTATTTTCGGGCGAAAGGATGATTTTTTTCCTGTGCGCGTCGTTGTCCCAAAACCGCTGAGCACTTTTGGGCGACACGCACTATATGTGCGGAGCGGCTGGAACCGCCGCGACCTGACCAGATGGCCAGTCAAACCGGCAACTAGCCGTCAGGCGAGTACCTCTGAACGCGCTGTCGAGCGATATCTGGGGCATGGATGAACCCAGGAGACCAATATGAGCGATTTCAATCTGAGCGCGTTTTCGCAAGCCATCGCCGATCTCGCCTCCCAGGCGGCACCGGCAACGGCTGGCTTCGCCACGCATCATCACCGCACGGCAAGCGCCTTCCACTGGCGTGACGGTTATTTCGTCACCGCCGAGGAGGCTGTCGAGGCCGGCGAGGAGATCGAACTGACGCTGGCCTCGGGTGAGGCGGTGAAGGCAGAACTGGTCGGCCGCGATCCGTCGACTGGCGTTGCCCTGCTGAAGCCGGCTACGGCCATCAACGCCGTGCCGTTGGCCAGGGCTGACGCGGTGCGGCCAGGCAACATTGCCATCGCCATCGGCAATAGCAACGGGTCGGCTCTGGCCGTTTCGGGCTCGGTAGGCGAAGTCGGTCCGGCCTGGCGCTCGATGCGCGGCGGCACCATCGACCGGCGCATCAATCTGGCCGTCGGTGCCGGCGGCCGTTTCGAGGGCGGCCCGGTTCTCGACGCCAAGGGTGCGCTGATCGGCATGCTGCTGTTCGGGCCGCGCCACCGGGCGCTGGTCATGCCTTACGAGACGATCGAGCGGGCGGTTGCGACGCTGCGCGAAAAGGGCCTTGTCGCGCGCGGTTATCTCGGCGCCGGCCTGCATCCGGTACGCGACCGCGACGCGCATGGCGCGATGGTGATGAGCCTCGATGACGATGGTCCCGCCAAGGCCGCCGGTCTCTCTCTCGGCGATATCATCGTGGCGTGGAACGGTGAGGCGGTGCATGGCCCGCGCGACCTGATCCGCAGGCTCGGACCAGACAGTGCGGGCGCTTCGGTGACGCTCGGCGTGGTGCGCGGCGGCGAACAGCGCGATGTCGGGCTGACCATCGGCGAAAAGCCGCTGAGCTGAGGGCATCCATGGACACGCTCACCAGCGACCGGATCATGCATGACGGTGCCGTCTCGCGGCGGCTGGTGGTGCTGATTGCGCTTGGCGATGCGTCGCGCGCCGAGCGCCTGGCGGCCTCGCTGGCCGCGAGCGATGACCTGCTGCCGGTGGTGGCCGGCAGGGCTGACGTCGCCATCGTTGACGACAGCAGCGGCGGTGCTGTGCCGGCCGCCATTCCCCGGGTTCTTCTATCGGGAGGCGCCAATGGCGAACGGCCCGCGGGCGAGGTGTTGGCCGTCCTCGAAACGGGCGCGGACGATTTGTTGATCGCTGCGGCGGCGCGGCTGGCGGCGGCCGGCTATCGGGTATCGGGCGAGCGCAGAACCGGACGCCATGAGGATTTCCATACTGGCGATGGCGAGCCGTTCGAAGATGAAGCCTCCGACGAGCATGCCGTCCGTCCTTCGCTGTCGCCGCGCGAGGCGGAAGTGCTGGCGCTGCTGGCCGAGGGCGCACCCAACAAGGTGATCGCGCGGCGGCTGAACATTTCCGTGCACACCGCGAAGTTCCATGTCGCCGCAATCCTGATCAAGCTCGGTGCCGCCAACCGCACCGACGCGATTGCCACTGCGATGCGGCAGGGGCTGGTGCTGGTTTAGTCATAAACCCTACGCTGCGTAACGCGGTGTCCGGCGTGTCGGGTCTTGCGCTGTGGTCGCCCGCCGCGCAAAGCTTCGCGTCTGACGTGTTGCAAGGGAGGCGCAAGGAAATGTCGCTCAAGGGAAAGACGCTGTTCATCTCCGGCGGATCGCGCGGCATCGGGCTGGCGATCGCGCTGCGCGCGGCGCGCGACGGCGCCAATGTGACGATCGCGGCCAAAACCGCCGAACCGCATCCGAAGCTGCCCGGCACAATCTATAGCGCGGCAGAAGAGATCGAGCAGGCCGGCGGCAAGGCGCTGCCCGTGCTGTGCGACATCCGTGAAGAGGCACAGGTGGCCGAGGCGGTCGCCAGGACCGTGGAAAAGTTCGGCGGCATCGATATCTGCGTCAACAATGCCAGCGCCATCCAGCTCACCGGCACGCTGGAAACCGACATGAAGCGCTACGACCTGATGCATCAGATCAACACGCGCGGCACCTTCCTGGTGTCCAAAATGTGCATTCCGCACCTGAAGTTGGCCAGCAATCCTCACATCCTGAATCTGGCACCGCCGCTCGACATGAAGGCCAAGTGGTTCAAGAACCATGTCGCCTACACGATGGCCAAGTTCGGCATGTCGATGTGCACGCTGGGCATGAGCGCCGAGTTCGCCAAGGACGGCATCGCCGTCAATTCACTGTGGCCGATTTCGACCATCGACACGGCAGCCGTGCGCAATCTGCTGGGCGGCGCGACGGTGGCGGCAATGAGCCGTTTGCCCGACATCATGGCCGATGCTGCGCATGCCATCTTCATGCGGCCGGCGCGCGAAGCGACCGGCAATTTCTACATCGACGAAGAGGTGCTGCGCGCCGAGGGCGTCAGCGATTTCTCGATCTATGCGCCTGATGCGACCGGGCCGCTGGCCGGCGACTTTTTTGTCCCCGACGAGGTGTTTGCCCGCACGGACAGCAAGATCAGGAATATTTACTAGAGCTGTTCGTTTTGACGCGACGGGCGTCGAGCCAAGACCTTCGCCACCAGCAGAGTCGTGGGAAAGCCCTGCTCGAACAAGGCGGTAGGGCATCGTTCCTGCGGGATTGATTCAACGTCCGGCAGGCGCAGGCTCACGCCTCGTCCTTCTTGCCTTTGCTCAGGCCCATCAGCCGGTCGATATAGGCGAGCATGAGCGCCGAGACGACGAAGGCGAGATGGATGATGGTCAGCCACATCAACTGGTCGGTCGTGTAGGACGATGAGTTCAAGAACACCTGCAAGAGGTGGATCGACGAGATGGCGACGATGGTCGAGGCAACCTTGACCTTCAGCGAACCGACATCGATGGTGCCCAGCCAGTGCACACCGCCGTCCTGGTCGTCGAAGCGGCTGACGAAATTCTCGTAGCCCGAGATGATGACCATCACCACCAGCGAGGCGACCAGCGCGGCATCGATCAGGCCGAGCATCTTCAGGATGGTGTCGGTGTCACCGAGCGTGAACGCCAAGGTAATGAACTCATAGAGCTTCTTGCCGAAGGACAGCGCATAGACGGCCAATGCCAGGGCCAAGCCTATATAGAAAACGACGAGCAGCCAGCGTGAAGCGAGAATGATCGATTCGATGGCGAGTTCGAGACGCTTCATGGGATGATTCCGGCGGGTTATCTCTCAGCAATGGCCGTATTCGACGAGGCCGCCACCGTTTGCAAGACAAAAAACCCCGCCGAACAAGGTCCGGCGGGGCTCAATGCGTCCCGCTGGAGTCGGGACGGGGCAGGGAACGCCCAGCACCGAATCTGGGGTGGCTGCGCTCGCGATTCAATGAGCCGTGTCTAATGCCCGTAAAATTCTTGTTGAACCCGACACATCCATCCACCCCCGGTTGTGCCGGGGGGGGATGCTTCTCTTGCCGATTCCACAAACCGGGTCATGATTTTGAAATCATGACCTAATTGTTGCTGGCGACCGGTGCCACCAGCGAGGTGATGCGGCGGATGGCGACGCGGCGGTTCTCGCGGTTGGGCGCCGCCGTGTTGACCTTCAGATACTCCTCGCCATAGCCCTGTGTCGTCAGGTTTTCCGGCGGGATGCCGAAGGCATTGGTCAGAGCCTCCGCCACCGCTTCCGCGCGGCGATCGGAAAGAGCGAGGTTAGCCTCCGGTGTGCCGACCGCGTCGGTGTGACCTTCGATCAGGAAGGTCTCGGCCGGGTTCTTCTTCAACAGCTTCTCCATGGCGGTCGCTACGCCCTCGAGCTTCTGCACCTCGGTGTCGGAGATGGAGGCCGAACCGAATTCGAAGTTGAGCGTGTCGAGATCGACGCGACGTGCGATGTCGCGCACGCGGGCCGAACGCTTGACCTCGTCGATCGAATAGAGGCGCTGGACCTTCTCGACCGGGGGCTGTTCGAGGAACTCGTAGTAGTCATCGGGGCTCTCGACGTCCTCGGAATCGAGAATGTATTCCCGGCGCGGGATGGTCAGCCGCATCGGCGGCAGGTCGTCGCCGGGATCACGCCAGTCGCTGTCATCTTGATAGTGCCGCTCGTCGACATAGCTCAGCACATATTCGTGTCCATCCGGCGCGATGCGCGAACGCTGGATAACGTCGCCATAGCGGTTGCGGATGGTGACGATCCGGACACCGTTGTCACGCTCGACGATTTCCCGGGTGCGATCGCCCGACAGATCCTCATAGTAGACTTCTTTGGCACCGCGGGTGACGCGCGGGGCGTCATTGCTCTGGACAAATGTCTGGTTGTTGAACTGCAGGATGACGCGATCGCCGAGTTTCCTGACGACGTCGACGCCTTTCGGACGCCGACGATCGCGGGCGATCTCATCGGGCGCACGCTCTACGCGCGTACCCTTCTCCTCGGTCACCGGGACGATCTTCTCTGGCTTGATCTCCTGCTGTGCGGCCCTGTCGTCGGTGGGCGGCGGACCCTGGTCGATGGGAGCAGCCACCGGCTTGCGGCCCTGATCGCCACCTTGCTGGGCATTTTGTCCGCCATTCTGCTGCTCGCCATCCTGCTGAGCATTCTTGTCGCCACGTTTGCGGCCGCCGCCCCTGCGCTCGGCGTCCTTCTGGCTGTCCAGGATGGGAGCGGCGTTTGGATCGGCCGGTGCTTCGCCCTGCACCGGGTTTTCGCCCTGTGCCGGTGCTGCCGTCTGACCATTGGCCGGTTGTTCGCCGGTGGCGGGTTGTTCGGCCGTCGCCGGCTGCTCGCCAACAGGTTTCCTGCCGTGCTTCTTCGTCGTGTCCTGGGGCTGCTCGCCTTGGGCCGCCGGCTGCTCGCCGGCAGGGGCCGTCGCCTCTCCAGCGGGAGCTTCCTTCGGCGCCGGGGCGACTTCAGGTTGGGCTTGCTGATCCTGCTTGTTCTTCTTGCGCGGCTGGGCCTGCTCGCCGGGCTGATTGTCGTTGGCCGGCGCGACCTGTTCGGCCGGCGTCTGCTCAGTCTGCTGCTGCTGATCACGCTTCTTTCTGCGCGGCTGCTGTTCCCCTGCGGGTGCTGCCTGTTCGGCCGGCGCCTGCTCGGTCTGCTGCTGCTGGTCACGCTTCTTTCTGCGCGGCTGCTGTTCCCCTGCGGGTGCTGCCTGTTCGGCCGGCGCCTGCTCGGTCTGCTGCTGCTGGTCACGCTTCTTTCTGCGCGGCTGCTGTTCCTCTGCGGGTGCTGCCTGTTCGGCCGGCGCCTGCTCGGTCTCCTGCTGCTGATCACGCTTCTTCCTGCGCGGCTGCTGTTCTTCGGCGGGAGCGGCCTGTTCGGCCGGCGCCTGCTCGGCCTGCTGCTGCTGATCACGCTTCTTCCTGCGCGGCTGCTGTTCCTCGGCGGGAGCGGCCTGTTCGGCGGGCGCCTGCTCGGCCTGCTGCTGCTGGTCGCGCTTCTTCCGGCGTGGCTGCTGCTCCTCGGCGGGCTGCTCGCTCTGGGCAGGCGCGGCCTGCTGTTCAGGCTCGGCCTTCTTGCGCTCGTGTTTCTGTTCGGGTTCCGCCTGCTGCTTCTGCGCGCAGGCCTCGGCCGATTCGCCCTCGGCGCATGCTGCTTGCGCCAGGATGAATGGGGTTGCCGTGCGCTGGGCAAGACCGGACGCGACACTTCCCTGAAGCGGGAACGCGCCCAACGGCGCGGATGCCATCAACAGGCCAAGTGCGGTGCCTGCCAGAATCCGTGGTTGGCGTTTCATCGAAATTCTCCTTGTGGGGTCCCATCCTTGCCGAAACCGATCTTGTGCCGATTGGTTCCAGTCTGGCACGGATAGAGGCCGTACGGGGCGATTGACCGACCTTTTGAAGGCAACTTCATGTCATTCACCTAGCGATAGCCGCAATTGCGACCATTGCCGCGCTTGACCTTGCCCGCGGCCGGGGCCACATCCGGGAAATGGAAACGCCATTCTGGAAAACCAAGGCGCTGGAGGCGATGAGCCCGGCCGAGTGGGAATCGCTGTGCGACGGCTGCGGTAAATGCTGCCTGTCAAAGCTTGAGGACGAGGACACCGGCGAGATCTACTGGACCAGCGTCGGCTGTCGGCTGTTCGACGCCGAGACCTGCCGCTGTTCGGACTACGCCAACCGGCTGGCGCGCGTTCCCGACTGCGTCGGGCTGACGCCGCAGAATGTGCGAACCATCAGTTGGCTGCCCAGTACCTGTGCCTATCGGCTGGTTGCCGAGGGCCGCGACCTCTACTGGTGGCACCGGCTGGTGTCTGGCAGCGCCGAGACCGTGCATGAAGCCGGCATCTCGATGCGCGGCCGGGTCAAGGCGAGTGAAACCGATCTTGCCGAGCCGGAAGACTATTTTGACTATGTGCTGGACGAGGAGCCGTAGGACCAGCCGCGGCGAGCAACAGCCCTACGTTCGAAGGCATTTGGCCAATCCGCGGGGGGTCGGAATCGGGCGCCGAGTCAGGCATTCCGGCCTTCACCAAGGGCTGGGGAGGATGGCGAATGGCCGGAACTTCCTTCTTCCCGCCATATGAACCGGAGATGAACGGCAGGTTCGTAAAGAGTTCAGACAGGCAAGCGCATTCTCCCCCCATCGGTTCACGAGGACGGGCGAAGGCCCGCAAAAAGGAGAGAAGACGATGTTCAACACGATCAAGACGGCAGCCCTTTCGGCCCTGGTCGGTCTCGGCACGCTGGCGGCCGTTCCCGCCCACGCCGACAGCCTCTATCTCGGCTTCGGCAACAACAACGACCCGCGTTTCGGCGTCTATACCGGTGACGACGGTTATCGCCATCGCCGTGATGAACGCCGCGGCGACTGGCGCCGTGGCTGCTCGCCGGACCGCGCCCTCGACAAGGCCGAACGCATGGGTCTCCACCGTGTCCGCATCGTCGACGTCAACCGTCGTACGGTGAAGGTGGCGGGCCGCCAGGACGGCGACCGTGTCGTGGTGGTGTTCGCCAATGAGCGCGGCTGCCCGGTTATCTATCGCTGAGGTTCGACAATTAAGGCCGACCCTCTTTGAGGGTCAGCCTGGCAGCATGATCTTTAGCAAGATCAGCTGGGACTAGCGGAGCCCCTTTCCGGTTGAAGGGTGTGGCTCGAAAAACCCCGCGGGAGCAATCCCGCGGGGTTTTTCATGCGTGCTATTGGCTGGTGATGCATCGGTGGCTGGGCAAGACCCAGCCACGGATCCTCAGAGCCGCTTACTTCAGTTCGAAGGTGACGGTCACCTGGACATTGTAGGAATTCTCGCCGGCCTGCACGGGAGCCGCGCCACCCGCCGCGGCATCGAAGGCCTTGGCGTTGATCGGCATCGGCGCCGGCGCAATGTTCTGATCTGATATCTCGAGCACCCGGCCGAGGCTGGCGCCTGCGGCCTCGGCCAGCGTCTTGGCCTTGGCCATGGCGTTGGCGACCGCCTTCTTGCGCGCCTCGGTGACCGTGGCTGCCGGGTTGTCATTGGTGAAGGCGATGCCGCCACCCTGGTTGACGCCGAGCGACACCGCCTTGTCGAGGATCTCGCCGGTCTTGTCGACATCGCGCACCCGCACCGAAAGCGTGTTGGTCACCTGATAGGCGACGAGTTCGGCTTCCTGGCTGCCGTCCGGCTTGTTGGTGTAGTTGTAGCGCGGGTTGATCTGGATGCCGGCGGTCTGCAGGTCCCGGTCCTTGATGCCGGCGGACTTCATCGCCGCGATCACGGCGGCCATGGCGTCATTGTTGGCGTCGAGCGCGGCGCGCGCGGTCTTGGCCTCGCGCATGACGCTCAGCGTCAGGACCGCCAGATCGGGGGCCACGGTTGCTTCGCCTTCGCCCGACACGATGATGCGGGGCGGCGTCGGCAGATCGGTGGCTCCAGCCATCGCCGGAAAAGCGATTGCAGCGGCGAGCGCGAGAGGCAAAAGATGTCTGGTCATGAAAATCTCCTTGGTCTGCGATCAAGTCGCAGACGTCGCGTAGAGCGCGATTATGGGTTGATTTGGGCGATCTGGGGAAGCCCGTCGGGAAAGCCTTGTGCCGCGATGCGAAAAACATTAATCCAGCCCGCGTGGGGCCTGTAGCTCAATGGTTAGAGCCGGCGGCTCATAACCGCTTGGTTGGGGGTTCGAGTCCCTCCGGGCCCACCATCCAGTCCACCCGATTTCCGGGGTTTTCGACCGTCTCGGAATAGCTCCGACATTTCCGTGGGTTAGCGCCATGCAGTGGGCAACACTTGGCTGAGACGACGCAGTTAGCGCCCAAAACACCTGACTTTTGGTCGTCCGTCTCTGTCGAGCGAATTCCGTAGCCAAGTGTTTGCCGAAGTGATGGTCGACTGATCAGCGAGATGCTCGCCGGATGGTTAGAAGCCGAGGAGTGAAGCCTGGTCAGCCCAGGCAAGGGGGAGGTCCGACAATCGGGACAGCCGGTGCGCCGTCAGTTCAACAGGTTGATCACCTGCAACGATGTTGGCCGCAATTTTCGGAGCGAGGAGCGCGAAGGGCAGGAGGCGGCTAACCTCGGATGCATCGGTGCCGTTGAGCATGGCAACGTCAGTGAGGCTTCGGTGGGCTCCGTCGGTAAGTTGGCCGAGGTACAAGTGGGCTCGACGCAGAAGGTCGATCAAAGCACCATCGAGTTCTCGGCTGATGTTAGATCCGTCTGTAAGCAAGATCCGCGTTTCGACGCCGCGCCGCTTCATACCGATTGGGCATTCGATGGAAGTTACCTGGGCGCCCTCGTTTGGTGGCAGTGTCCGGTCGAGAAGCAATTCCGATAGCGAGCGGCGATCCAGTTCGATGGTCAATAATCCAAGCTTGAGGGTGATCCTGCGAACGATCTTTTGGAGCAGAGATCGCTTCGCATCCGTAGTGCCTGAGGCCCAACACGACCGCATCTCGTCAACTCGCCGCATCGCTGCCTGGATTTCTCCAGAGTCTGCCCATTGCCGAATCCAATCAGACAGTTGGGCTTGATCACTGAGAATCCGATTCAGGCGATGCTCAACAACTGATTCAAGTGCGGGTGCCGGAAGACGCCAGCCCTCGGAACCTTTCCTGCGCTCGTCGACGAACTGCTTTGAGACATAGTATCGGTAGCGAACACCTTGCTTGTTGGCATGAACCGATCGCAGTTTCTCGCCGGCTTCATCAAAGAGCAAACCGGTGAGCAAATGGGCTTGCGTGACATTGGAATGGCTTCGCCGCTGCGGCGCCTGCGAGGCGAGAAGCACCTGGGCCTGTTCGAACGTAGCCGACGTGATGATCGGCTCGTGCTCGCCATCGTAGACCTGGTCCTTGTGCCTGATCTTGCCGACGTAGACCGGGTTCGAAAGCAGGTGGTAGAGGTTGCCGCGACAAAACGGCATGGTGACGGCAACTGATCCGTGTTTGAGTTGTCGCGATCGTGTGGAAAGCCCGTCGCTCGCAGCCTCATCGACAAGGTCGCGCACTGACCTCAGGGTGAGATAGCGGGCGAAGAGGTGTCTGACTGTTTGTGCCTCGGTTTCGTCAATCACCAGCTTGCGGTACTCGACGCGATAGCCCAGGGGCACCACGCCACCCATCCACATGCCTTTCTTCTTCGAGGCCGCGATCTTGTCGCGGATACGCTCTGCTGTAACCTCTCGCTCGAACTGGGCGAAGGACAAGAGCACGTTGAGCGTGAGCCTGCCCATTGAGGTTGTGGTGTTGAACTGCTGCGTGACCGAGACAAACGAAACAGAGCTGGCATCGAAGATCTCAACGATCTTGGAAAAATCCATCAGCGAACGGGTGAGGCGGTCGATCTTGTAGACAACCACCACATCGACTTTTTTGTCCCGGATGTCTTGCAGCAGACGCTGCAGGGCAGGGCGCTCCATCGTGCCACCCGAAATCCCGCCGTCATCGTAGTGGTTTGGCATCAACTTCCAGCCAAGACCGACCTGCGATGCGATAAAGGCGGCGCACGCTTCGCGCTGGGCATCGAGCGAATTGAATTCCTGCTCCAATCCCTCTTCGGTCGATTTGCGAGTGTAGATCGCGCAGTTGAGGCGAGGGATTGCTGTCAAAGGCCAAAGAACCTCGGGCCAGACCAATGGGCGCCGGTAATGCGGCGGGCGACAGCCGACAGCGATCCGTAGGTCTTCCCGTCAAGTACAAAGCCGTCGTCAACGACTTCGACGATGTGCATCCGGCCATTCCATTCTCGCATTAGGCGCGAGCCGGCCTTGGGTGGAATAGATCTCGGCGGCGACGCCACTACCTTGTCCGATGACGTTGGCCGGGCCGATTGAACTCCCTCCCGGCGATCCGGTCCAGTATTGCTCGGTTGGACAGCCTTTACGTTGGACCGGCGCGCGTTGCCTGCTCCGAGTGTTTTCTTGACGGTCGAAGGTAAACTACCCAGTCGCTTGGCCTGGACATGCCAGGCGGCCGACCGTTCAAGCAACCCACGTTTGACCCCTTTGGGCGGCGGGCAGCCATAGGCCTTTGTCCATGCTGCCGTGAGTTCATCACGCGTGAGATCGCCGATCCCGGCGATCTCACTATCCAGATCCTGTCTTTTGCGCATCAAGGTCAACCGGCGGTCTTCGCCTCGGCAATGCGGTACCGCCTTTGTCCGTCCTTGCCGGTTTCGCTGAGCAGTTCGTGGCCAAGCTTCTTCATGACGGTACCGGAGAGGAAACCCCGCACCGAATGCGCCTGCCATCCCGTCGCATCCATCAGGGTTTGGATTGTAGCGCCTTTGGCCGACTTCAGCTTCTTGAGGACGATGTCGGTTTTGGTAGGCGCTGCGGGCGCTTCGTCCTTTGCCTTCTTGACCGTCATCGAGACGGTCACCACGGACTTCTCGCGCGGCTTCCGGGTTGGGGGGCTGTTGTCGACGCGGGGTGCCGTATCGGCGGCTTCCGCATTGTAGGCCTTCATAGTGGTGTTGTTGAAGATAGACATTTCAAATCTCCATCAGTTAGAAGCCCGGACCATTCCGGCGCTTGTACTGGCCGAAGCCCGCTGTCTCGGCGGGCTGGAGATTCTGCTCGTTCTTAATCCATTGTTCTTCTGCTGCGCTGGCAACACCAATGCTTCGTTGCCGTATGAAGTCCAGTCGAATATCGCTGCTTCGAGGGCTTAGACCACAATAGTGGACCTTGCCACGACGTGTCGATGCTCCCAAGTCCATCTGGCATTTGAAAAGTTAGGAAATCGCGATGAAATGACAGCGATCTGCAATGAACCGCAGATCTTCAATTCTTCCGAAATGGGTCAAATATAGAAAGGGCATTGCCTACGCTGGCTTAATATCGGAGGAAGGGCAAATGGAAATCGCGGAAGCCGCTCTTACAGCCGAAGATGACAAGGGGAATGGCGATCCAGGGTCTACGCTAAGGGCCAGCCCTCTCCGCATCGGAATCTCTACGCGCGCTCTTTTTGATCTGGAGGAGGAACATCGCGTATTCGAGAACTACGGCGTTAAGTCGTATGCGGCCATGCAGCTCGAACGCGAGGACGTGATCCTCCGCAGGGGTGCTGGCTTTGAGGTAGTCGAGCGGTTACTCGCGCTGAACGATTCTGAGGCTGCTCCGTATGTTGAAGTGATCCTTCTGTCCCAGAACTCGCCCGACCTCTCTCTCCGAGCGTTCAAGTCGATCGATCATTATGGGCTTGTCGTCAAGACAGGCAGTTTTACTAGCGGGCGGTCACTTGCTCCTTTTGTTCCTGCTTGGGGCATCGACCTATTTCTCTCAAACGCGGACACGGATGTAAAAGGAGCGGTGGACGGCGGAGCAGCCGCTGCGCGGCTTGGCTTGGCACCCAAGGATCGTGCCGAAACACCCCAGGGCGAGGTCCGGGTCGCGTTCGACGGCGATGCTGTAGTGTTTGGCCCCGAGTCCGACGCAATCTACAAGGAAAAGGGCCTGGAGGCTTTCCTTGCGCATGAGACCGCGAACGCGAGCAATCCGATGGCGCGCGGCCCGTTTGGCAATTTTCTTCACAAATTATCGGCATTGCGCCGAGTTTTCCTTAATGAGGGCAACGTGAGTAAGGTCCGCATCGCACTTGTCACTGCCCGGAACGCCCCTGCGCATGAGCGCGTAATTCGGACGTTGAGAGCGTGGGGAACACCGGCTGACGAGGCGCACTTCGTAGGCAGCCGTGAGAAAGCACCAATCCTGAAGGCGCTCGGGGCCCACATTTTCTTCGATGATCAAGAGAAGCACGTTTTAGGCGCGGCGGCAGTGGTTCCTGCCGGCCATGTTCCCGGACCTCACGATCCGGCTGCGCCGGTAATCCCGGCCGGCTGATCCTTCAGGATTAGATCTCGTTCGCTTTGACTGAGCGTCCGAACGTGACGGCATGCGATCTGGGCATAGTGGAAGCCGAATGGCGGCTTTGCGCCTAGTCTCTGCCGTACATCAGGCTCAATGTAACATCCAAAAAGCGGTCGTTCGATACGTGACTACGGCTTTTCTCATGGGCGACACACCACATATCCCCGGACACCCATCTCGACGCAGGCTGAAAAATAGCTCATCAGCAGCCAATACAACTGAACGAAATGCGGTGAAGGCGTCGTTCCCTGCGTTGCTGCGGTTAGCACATCCTGTACTTGGGTTCGGCTCAGTGAGGACGTGACGATGAACACGCGCTGGAGCACATCGGGAGCCGAGCGCGCCGCGTCGAGCTTCACAGCGATTTCCTGCAGAGTCCCGCCACGGATCATGCGGGCAATTTCGGTTTGAACGCCACCATTACGGTATCGGTCGTCCCAGGTTGCCAGTTTCCCGGGAAGCATGTCGCTGGGGAGCCTCATCCGGCCCAGATTCTTAATGGCCTGGCCGACTGAGTCATGAAACGCTGAAGCGCTGAGTGATGGATTGCCGTGCTTCGCATGATAGAAGCTGATCATCTTTGGACTGCTGGTAGTGCTGATCCCGATGAAATCGGCCCATTCATCCCCAAGATCGTCACAGAGCAGCACATCTTCACTAGTCGCGATTGTGTCGACCACCGAGCGGAATACAGAACCTTGGGTGAAGACGATCTGCCCTGGCGCGAATGTACCCTTCTCACTGGTACTCTGCTCAAGTGACTGATTGACTTGAAGATGTGCGAGCAATGCCGTGCCGCCACTCGCCAGTGCTTCGTCGCGAAACAGCGCGCCATCGATGTACGCGAGAGCAAGGTCGCTGAAGAGTATGGTGAAGAGGTTCTCGCGGTCGATGAATCGAGCAAGCGACACGGCGTCGATATCCTCGCCCAACGGAAACTCGCGCCGTTCGATAGAGATGCCGGCGATAGCCAGAAGATCGAGCGCTTGCAGGGCGATCCGCGTGGCTCCGATGCGCAGGGTTGCTATTTGGGTAGTGCCGTCGCCTGCTCTGACCTCGTGAAGGCCTCGGCGGGTGACAATCAGAAAAGCTGGTTCAAGCGCTCTTAACAGGGCTTCCGCTTCTGCTTGAGGCAGCGCTTCTACGCCATTGTCACCCTCACGTATCAGTCGAATGCCGTCGTCTACAGTGAACAGGGCATCGGCCAGACCCATGGTATCAATGCCGACAAAGGTTGGGCGAACCTGCGCTGGAAGCGCGGTTAGTTCGATCGGGCGGGCAAAATTGCGGATGAAGCCTGCCACAGCACCGACCTCGGCTTCCAGCAACTCCGAGATCTCTGTCGCCCAGGCAACCGCAGCCTCCACCCCCGCACGATCGGCGCGCAAGGAAATCCTTCCCGTGGTCGGCGTCGCTGAGTAAACGCCGTCCGCGCGGCGCACGCTGTACCCCTGCGGAATGAAGCGGCTAGCGCTGTTCGTAGCCACCGCGTTTTCGAGGTCACGGGCCTCAAGGGTCTTTGAACGAAGGGCGAGCGGCGAAATCGACATGTTGCGCAATCGAAGCTTCTCAAACACGGCATCGTGCCGCGCGATCGCACGTTCGATGCGCTCATTCGCAATCTTACCGAGAAACGCCGTCTTGAACGCGGACGGAATGTCGAGGCCAGACTTGAACACCGCTACGTGTGGGCCGCGCTCGACGACCACCACATACCCGAACACCCGCTCGATGACTTCAGCCTCCGCGGCTAGAAATGAAACGTCTCGTTCATAAGAGAAGCAGATTGCGGAGTAGCGTGCTTCACCCAATGCCACCCGATCGATCCGGAACAAGTTCTGCGAAGGTTGGCGCGTCTGCGCGCGCAGAGCGCGGAAGAGCTTGTCGATCGCGTCGTTCGAAAGTGAGCGTTTCCGCTGATAAAAATAGCCGGATCGTCCGATTTCGAGATGTTCGATCATCGCTGGCCTCGCTGGTTGCAGGTTGCTCCGGTGCTAGGACCGACTAGCGTGAAGTCATCTGGAAGATTGGTCGGTTTATAGCCCGTGGCCATCCGCTCAATGACCGAGTGGTGGAGCAGTGCACCTTCGGGGATGTTGCGCGGCTCCGCGCGCGGAAGATAGTAGCCACCACCAGTGCTCATCTCCGGGAAGCACTTCCACTTGCGGTTCTTGGGGAGAAACTCCAGCGGCCACCATGCGGCAGTCATCGAATTGTGGATGGGTCCCTTCGCGTCGGGTGCGACATACATACGCTTCCCGCCGGGCAGGGGGTCGCCTTCGGCAAGATGACGAAACATGCTTTCATCGATCCGGAAGCCGTTTTTTTGCGCCTCACGAGTCATCCAGACCAGTGGGAATTTTGCAATTTGGCTTTCAGCCTCTGCCCAACCACCACCGACATCGGAATGGTCCCCGGCAAACCAGACCGTCTGCTCATTTTGCGCGCCTTCAGCCTCAGCGAACGGATCAGGTCTAAAGGACTGCCTTGGCGTCCAGCTGTAGAGGCGGAACATGCGTCGACGCTCATCAATCGCCGCCGCTTGGCGGAAGACGCGGACGCTGGGATTGGATTTGGTGTAAGGCAGGAAGGACTGAGTAGGCAGACGAAATAGCCCGGGGCGTACGAACACCGAAGCGACGGTGTCCCAGACGCCGAGGAAATGAACTGGTACCCGGCGCCCACCAATCACCCGCCGAAACTGCCAGGCGGCTTCGAGGCTATCCTCATGGTGAGCTCGCTTATAGGCCTTGAGCGCATAGTCGACCAGGTTGTGTTGGTCGGGTTCAAGCAAACCTAGGAGATGGATCAGACCTGCAACCGCTCGCGCGGTGTAAGCACCTCGGCTGAAACCGAACAGAAAGATCCGGTCACCAGGCTGATAGGTGTCGATCAGATAGCAATAGGCGGCGAGAATGTTCGCATCGAGCCCACAACCCGTGGCTAGCCCGAAGGCGGCCATCGCGCTTTGTCTGGCAGGACTCCAGTCGGTGACGAGAGGCACCGTACCGATACCTGGATGGTAGAAGACGCGCTGGCTGTCGCTGCGCTCTGCACAGCGAAAAAGTTTCACCACATTGGTGAGATTATCATTGACCTCGTTGCTGGTGCCATCCAGCAGCAGGATCAGATTGCGTGCCATAGCGCTCCCCAGGTTGCGTTTTCTGAGATTGCCGCGGTATCGCGCTCGTTGCCTGGTCTGATCTTCATTCCAGAACCCCGATCGTCAGTGCCGGTACGAAACCTTTTTCGCGTTGCTGATCATAGACGCGAAGGTCGGGATCAGCCTTCGGCATCCACACCCTCCCGGTTTCCACTGCCAGCGATGCGGGTAATGCGGGAAAGACATGGATTGGTGTTGTGTCGCCATGGCGTGCTTTGATGGCATCGAATAGCAATCGAAGCGCCTGGCGGTAAGCGACCTGATCCTCGGGGCATCGAACGATGTCGTTGTGTGGGGCCTCGGCGCACAGGCTCCAGATCGCAGCGTCCTCCCCCAGTACCCTTTCGATCCGGCCGTCGGTGATGGTCGCACTGACGCCCAGCTTTAGTGCCACCGCCCCGGCGCGATCCACGGCAGGCTCCCTCCGGCTGTAGCGGATCGTTGGGCAGTCGCGCTGCCATGCCCATGTCGCCGGTTCACGGTGACGCTGGTGCACGACCATGGGGACAATATCGCACAAGAGCCGCCCTAGCTCGACTAGCAAGGGCTGCGGAGCAAGGGCGAATACGCTTAGGTGCCGGATATCCTGGCGCTCGATCCGACCTCCGACACGCGCCGCGAAATTGCGCTGCAGATTTATTTGTTGCATCGCCCAGAAAGTGGGATCGGCATCGGTGAAAGCGTTGCCGGTCATCTCCAGGTCAATCGTCTGTTGACTGGCTGGATGATGATCGGGCGGCATCGCGGTGAAGATAGCGCGAGTGGAAACCAGGGCCTCATTCGCGCCTATACTGGCACCGAACCGCAGAACATGGGATGCGCGGTCATCGTCGATCCCTGTCAACAGCGCTACCCGTGCCTCGTGCTCGGCTTTCATTGCCAGCAAGAGTGCTTCGGGATGGCCGTCCTCATCGTCTACATCGATCAGTTTGTGATGGACCGAACATAGGAGCATCAGATTGTCGAGGCTCTTAGCCAGCTTTGCCGAGCGGACAGGATCGCCGCGCGGTCCGGTTGGACTGTCGGCTACAATATGGGCGATGAATCCGAACAACGCGTCCTCATTGCCGGAGATGAGGTCGCCGACGAGATCGTGATTGCAGCCACGGTACTGGCAGCGTCCGGCCGCGCGCGCCCAGAGTGCCGACTGCACCTTTTGCTGGGCTTTGGTCTTAGCCATTGGCGGCCTCCACATGACGGCCACTCGCCGTCCATTTGCCGGTGGCGCGCCAGCCTTCATAGGCGGCCAGCCATTCGATGGTCCAAGGCACCGTCGTCTCCGCGATCAGATCGACTGGCGACCAGTCGCCTGCCTCGGGATCGAGCAGGCACAGCGTCACATTTCCATCAGGGCTGTAATAGACGTGCGGCAGGCGACCTTCAGAATCGCCGGGGCGTGGCCGCAGAGCGGGCGATAGGATCGAGACGCGCGGCTGCAGGCGGCGTGGGTCTAGATTTTCAATGGGCATCGGCGCACGGTAAAGGATGCCGACGAGGTAGGTTTGAAGCAGTGGCCGCACCGGCCCTTTCCAAACGGCGGTTTCGGCTTCGCGCGCGACCAGGGTGAGTTCCGGCCAGATCGACTGCATCGCCTTGATCTGCGCATCGATGCCGAACACCATGGTCAGCGCCTCTCACCCATGTTGGTGTGGGCGCGCGCCGCCACCGGCGCCAGGGCGCTGGCGCCGGTGATGATCGCTGGCGCCGCCGGCGTAAAGAGGCCTCCTGTGCGGGTATAGCCATGCTGACCGGCCCGAATCTGTTGGCCAAGCCGCTTGTTGAAGGCATCGACCGAACGGGTCACGACGCGCTCACCGAACTGCTCGCGAAGCCAGTCCTGAAGATCCTCGAGCTGCATGCCACTCTCCCGGGCGGCCTGAAGGCCATCGGCGAGGGTGTTAAGTGCCCGCGCATAATGCCGCTGCCGGGCTTGGTTGTCGGGCCAGCGGTCGGTGAAGCGCTCCTCGTAAAATTCGGGATTTGGAACGTCGAGCAACTTGTTCTGACGCGCGGCCTGATCGATCGCCCGTGCCGTCCAGCGCGCCTGGCGCATAACCATGTCGGTAAGGGCCATGCCCGGCATTGCCGCATGGCCGGCATGACAGGACAACATGACCGACGGCGGCATCCGGCCCGCGGCATCCGCATAAAGAATGTTGCGATGGCGCTTGATCAGTTGAAGCGCGACCGTGGTGACGTTCTTGATGATGAGCGGAGTCTGGTCGGGCACCTCCTCGACATCGGCAGTGTAGAAAGCAAGGCCGTGCTTGGTATAGAGCTCACGGTTAAGCGCGATGGCAAAACGCTCTTCCACCGGCGTGCGGTCATTATACCAGGCACAAAAGCCAAAAGCGTTCATAGGTACATAGCGATGCTCGCTCGGGCGGCCCTTCTTGGCGTGGGCGATCACACTCTCCTTCTCCTTGACCGCCAAGCGTCGGGCCGGCGTCACGTCGAGGTGCATGCCATCAGCATAAAAAAGGGTAATGCAGCGGGTCTTCCGCTCGATCCGCGAGACCGTATATCCCTTGAGCGCCCGTTCAAGGAGGTCGAGCAGCGCCTCTGGACCTTCATTGCCGCCCAGGATTTCGGCTACGGCATCGAGATCGTATTCATCGTCGGTCCCGCGGGTAGAAATAGTTGCGTCGATCGCCATTGAGCCCTGAGGATAGAAGCTCGAGACCCGCCCTTCGAGAGGACTGCCCGGACGATCGACATGACGGCAGACCGCCTCATATCGCTCGACGGCCTTGGCATGGAGGCCGGGCGGAAGCTGAAGGTTGATCGCAATTTCCGCGAGGATCGCATCTAGCGGATCACCGAAAGGGTCGGCCGGCCGGCCATCGCGGAATGGATTGAGAGAATGAGCCATAGCTGCATGGTCCTTTGATGATCAGCCGCCGTCCGACAAGACAGGTTCGCGCGGCTTGTTCGTTTCGGTCAGCCTTTCGGCGGGTACGGGTCGTTGCCGTAGGAGTTCGCGTCCCGGATGCGGCCGTCCGGTCGGTGGATGACGACTTCGCCACGCTCGCGGATGGCGGTGCTGCGCGCGGCTTGGGTCGCTTGGGCCTGCGTGTCGTGGATCGAACCGACGCGCGAAGAACCTTCGCGGCGGGCCGCCCAACCATCCTGATGGGGAACGACATGGATACGCTTCGACATTTATTGCTCCTTCGAGTCGTCGCCGGGCTCGTTGTCCGACAGCAATAGGATTCCGCAATCCATTGGATGTGTCAACCGACAATCACATTCGTATGTTTGCAATAAGCACAAAATGTTTGTGCTATTGACATCCGGTAGAACGGAAAGCAAACATTGCGCATGACAACAGACCCGATTTACAGCGCTTTTGGAGATGCGGTGGCGACGCGTAGGAAGGCCATGAACCTCACGCAGGCTCAGCTCGCGGGCAGAGTCGGCATGTCTCGCGCTTCGATCGCAAACATTGAAGGTGGTCGGCAGAACATCCTGCTGCATAACGTCTACGCCTTGGCCAGCGCGCTTGATTTCAGCAAAGTGGCAGAGCTGTTGCCGCCGATGCCTCAAACACAGACGGGGAGGGAAATCAAAATGACGCTTTCGAATCAGTCGTTCACTGATCACAGATTATCCGAGTCGGCGGAGGCTCAGGTGGCAGAGCTGATCACCAATGCTCTCAAGCCGCGTAGAAATGTTAGGTCCGGGTCGTGATCATCGCGGACGTTTCGCACGCTCGCGCAGCAGCTCGCAAGCTACTTCAAGATTTCGGCGTCGCCATGCCGCCGGTCCCGATAGAGCGGATCATTAAGTCCCGCAAGATCGTCCTCCAATATGCGCCCCTCGAGGAAGATCTATCGGGTATGGCCTATATCAAAGACGGGGTGAGCATCATCGGGATCAACGCGCTGCATCATCCCAACCGTCAGCGATTCTCCGCGGCGCACGAGCTGGCCCATCACGTGCTGCACGACCAAGAGATTCGCCAGGCAGTTCACGTCGACAAGGGCATCCGCGTTCTTTTCCGTGACGACGTTGCCTCACTCGGAACGGAGCCGATGGAAATTGAGGCCAACGCTTTTGCTTCGGAGCTGTTGATACCGGGGCCTTTGCTCGCTGCCGCCGTCGAGGGAGGTGGAATTGACTTGGAAGATGAGGCCGCGATCGAGGCGCTCGCTCGCCGCTTCCGAGTCAGCCCGGCAGCTATGCGTTTCCGACTTAGCCGAGGCGAATAGTCCAAGCAATGAGCTTCGTTTTCTTCGATACGGAGACAACGGGTCTCAAGCGCGGTTTTGATCAGATATTGCACTTCGCCGCCGTGCAGACCGACGCGGATTTGAACGAGCTGGGGCGGTTCGAAGTGCGATCGCGCCTAATGCCCCATGTTTTGCCACATCCCTCGGCCTTGCTGACCAACTCGCTGCCTATCGGACAACTCATCGATCCGCAGCTCGAATCGCACTACACAATGGTTAGCCGTATTCGCGAAGCTTTGCTCCGGGCCAGCCCCACAATTTTCGTCGGCTTCAACTCCATTCGCTTCGACGAGGAGATGGTGCGCCACGCGCTGTTCCAATGCCTCTATCCCGCGTATCTCACCAGCAATCACAAGAATTGCAGGGCCGACGCGCTCAGCTTGGTGATGGCGGCCGACGCGGTTTCACCAGCGCAGCTGATTATCCCGCGCAATTCCGAGGGCCGGCGGACTTTTCGTCTGCAACCGTTGGCGGCAGCCAATGCCGTTGCGCACGAACGTGCGCACGATGCGCTTTCCGACGTCTTGGCGACGCTGGCACTTTGCAGGTTGGTCCGCGAGCGCTCGGCCGAGCTTTGGCAACGCTTCGTACGATTTTCTAACAAGGCGGCCGTTGCAGCCTTCGTCGATATTGAGGATGGTTTCATCTTGACCGAGTTTTTCGGTGGCGAAGCCTATCATGCGCCCGTGGTCTGCCTCGCCCCCGATCCTGATATGCCGAATGGACGGCTCTGCCTCAGTCTTCACGAGAATATTGACCGGCTTGCAGCCATGTCCGCTAACGATCTGATCCCTCATTTTTCCGCGAAGCCGTCGCCAATGCGGCGGTTGCGCGTGAACGCTGCGCCGACGCTGACAGCCCTTTATGATGCGCCGGACAGCATGCTCGGGAGGCTGGGCCGGCCTGTGTACCAGCCGAGCGGGCGAATGCCGCTCAGGCGCTGGACGGTATCGACGGTCATCGCGATATGCTGGCGTTCCTCATCCTCGCTCAGCGGTGCGTAGTCGATCCAGCGCCAGCCATGGCAGACAATGTCACTGCCCAGCGCCGCGATTGCCTTGCCGGCCGCCGGATTGAGCTCGAGCGCGCGCCCCACCACGTAAAAAGTCGGGATGATCTCCTTGTCCTGAAACAGTGACAACAGCCGCCAGACGCCGACGCGTGAACCGTATTCGTAGAGCGATTCCATGTTGCGGTTGCGCAGACCCGGCACCGCCGGGGATACGGCAAGATCCGACAGGATCGCCTCGGAGACGCCGTCGCCTTCGCCGATGCTGTATTCGGCGCCTTCCTCGTAGTTGACGACGATGTTGAGCGCCAGCTTGGCGCCGCCCGGCCATTCAACGGCCGGAGGATTGTCGCCATAGCCGATTAAATCACGGGCGGGCAAATACGGCATTCTCGAATCTCCTCGGTATGCAGAATATGGGGTCGCCGGATCTATGCGCTGGGCATGTCGATCAGTATGCGCAGTGCCCGGTCCATCATCTCTTGTGGACCGACCGTCGCGCGCAAACAGTCGGTGAGGCCGTAACCGCCCAGGCCGCGGACGATGATATCGGCGCCGCGCAAGGTTCTCTCGGCTGCCTGCGCGGCGGCTGTGCTGGAGAAGCCGATCAGCACGAAATTTGTCCGGCTCTCGGGAACATGGTAGCCGGCAGACCGCAGATCATGCGCAAACCGATCGCGAATCTGGGTCGTCCGGGCCACCGTTTCGCGCATATAGGCCTGGTCTTCCACGGCCGCGACGGCCATTGCGAGGCTTGCCATCGTGACCTGGTTCGAGTTCTGCATCTTGCGCACCTCGGCCGCGACCGAAGGCGGAAACACTCCCCAGCCGACGCGCGCGCCGGCCAGGCCATAGGCTTTTGAAAGCGTGCGCAGCACGACGGTATCGCCACGCGCGACCAGCGCAAAAATCGGTCCGGGGTCTTGGTCGTCGAACTCGCCATAGGCCTGGTCGATCACCAGAAGCACATCCTGCGCCAAGGCGGCGCGCAAGCGCAGCAGCTCGGCGTTGCGAATACCGGTGCCGGTCGGATTGCCGGGATTGCAGACGAAGACGATCCGCGTTGCAGGCGTGACGGCAGCCAGGATGCTGTCTGTCGAAACGGTGAAATCGTGCTCTGCCGCCTTGATGTAGGCCGCACCAACACGCGCGGCGGCGGAGGCTGCGAAATTATAGGCATAGGAAGTGCCCAGCACCTCGTCGCCTCGTCCCGCAAAGGCCGCGATGGTGCAACTGATCAGGTCCATCGAACCGGCGCCGCACAAGATCAGATCGGCCCCGACCCCATAGCCCCGCCCAATCGCCTCGCGCAGCGCCGTCC